>DAIQNP010000206.1:0-5221 GCA_036788335.1 Erythrobacter sp. | reverse complement strand
ACAAGGGCACCGAGGAATTCACCGCCAAGCAGCGCGAAGTCGCCGCCCTGCTCGATGCAGGCTCGGTCGACATGATGGAGGCGCAATTGCAGGTCGAACATTACTGGGCGGGCGCACTGCGCCGCGCGGTGGTGGACGGCGATATCGAGAACGGCAGCCTGATGGCCGGGCAATCGGTGGGCATGGTCAAGTCGGAGGAACCCGTCGCCGCCATCATCGCCGAGCTGATGACGCAGTGCGAGGCGGCGCTGACGAAGTAGGATGGGCATGACAAGCATGGCCCCGCTGATCCTCACCCTCGCCTGCGCCGACCGGCCCGGCATCACCGCACGGGTCACCGGGTTCCTGTTCGAGCGCGGGTGCAACATCCTCGACGCGCAGCAGTTCAACGACCGGGCGGAGGCGGGCGGAACGGACCGGTTCTTCATGCGGGTGGTGTTCGATCCCGACGGCGCGTCTGCCGAGGGCTTGCGCGCCGACTTTGCCGCGCTGGCGGGCGAATATGCGTTCGACTGGACGATGATTACCGAGGATCGCCCGCGCCGGACCATCATCTGCCTCAGCACCTTTGATCACTGTCTGGTCGATCTCCTCTACCGCTGGCGCACCGGCGAACTCCCCATCGATCCGGTGGCAATCGTCTCCAACCATCCCCGCGACGCCGCGATCCGGGTGGAGATCGGCGACATCCCGTTCCATCATATCCCGGTCACCCCCGACACCAAGCCGCAGGCCGAAGCGGCACTCCGCGCGCTCGCCGACGCAACCGATGCCGAACTGGTGGTGCTGGCGCGCTACATGCAGGTGTTCTCGGACGAACAATCCGCCCATTTCGCGGGGCGCTGCATCAATATCCACCATAGCTTCCTGCCGGGGTTCAAGGGCGCGCGGCCCTATACCCAGGCGCACGCGCGCGGGGTCAAGATCATCGGCGCGACCGCGCATTTCGTCACCGCCGACTTGGACGAAGGCCCGATCATCCATCAGGATGTCGAACGCATCACCCACGCCGACAGCCCCGCCGATCTCGTCCGCAAGGGCCGCGATATCGAGCGCCGGGTGCTGGCCGAAGCGGTGCGGCTGTTCGCGCAGGAACGTGTCTTGCTGAACGGCGGGCGCACGGTGGTTTTCCGAGGCTAGGACAAAAAACGAGGGGGACGGATGATGATGATGAGAGCATTGGCCGGATTGGCGCTGACATTGGGAGCGCTACCGGCGGCAGCGCAGGATGCGCCCGCCTACCAGCCCGATTGCGCCGCCATCGACGCCTTCCTCGACCGTATGATCGCCGATGGCCGCACCGTGGGCGCGTCCGCGCTGGTGTGGAAGGACGGGGAGGAACGCTGTTTCGACACCGCCGGCGATGCCGACCGCGAGGCCGACCAGCCGATCGCCCGCGACACGCTGTTCCAGATCTTCTCGATGACCAAGCCGGTCACCGGGGTCGCGCTGATGCAATTGTGGGAGCAGGGCCGGTTCGGGCTCGACGATCCGCTCGAATGGCACCTGCCCGAATATGCCGCGCTCAAGGTCGCGGATGGCGAGAACCCTGACGGCACAGCGATCCTGCGCGATCCGGTGCGCAAGGTGACCGTGTGCGACGTGCTGCGCCACACCGCGGGCTTCACCTACGGCGCGGGCGGCAACCCGACCAACGCCGCCGACCGGGTGTGGGAGGAGTTGCAACCGCTATCCGCCGACAAGACGCTGGCGGAATTCTCGGCGGCGATGGCG
This sequence comes from Erythrobacter sp., assembly GCA_036788335.1. Classification (GTDB taxonomy): domain Bacteria; phylum Pseudomonadota; class Alphaproteobacteria; order Sphingomonadales; family Sphingomonadaceae; genus Erythrobacter. The sequence continues at coordinate 3,487 of DAIQNP010000206.1, read as the reverse complement.
CGGGTGCCGCTGCTGTTCGATCCGGGCACGCACTGGCATTACAGCGCGGGCGTGGACGTGCAGGCGTGGCTGGTCGAGGTGCTGTCGGGCCAGCCATTCGCCGACTATGTCTCGGCGAACATCTTCAACCCGCTCGGCATGGCGGACAGTGGCTGGAAGCGCAGCGCCGCCGATCGCCCGCGCCTCGCGCGCATCTATGAAGGGGAGACCGGCGCGTTGGCACCGTGGTCGGAGGAGGAACTGCTCGAAGCCAATTTCGCCGGCAAGCCGCTGACGATGGGCGGCTCCGGCATCGTCACCACGGTCGACGATTACATGCGGTTCGCGCGGATGTTGCTGGGTCAGGGCACGCTGGGCGCCACCCGGATTCTCAAGCCCTCGACCATCCGGCTGATCGCGACCGATCAGCTCGACCCGCGTATCGCGCCCGAAAACCGCCTGTGGCTGCCGAGCAAGGGCAGCGGCGGGTTCGGGTTCAACGTCTTCGTCCGCACCGCGCCGCCGCAGACGCCGGGCGAAAACCGCGGCAGCGTTGGCGAGTTCTTCTGGGACGGTTTTCCCTCGATGCTGTTCTGGGTCGACCCTGTGCAGGACATGGCGGTGATCCTGGCGACCCAGAAGGTGCCGTTCGACAACGCCATGCACCGCCAATTCCGGGCAGCGGTCTACGGCGCGGACTATGCCGGGCCGGAAGGGGACTGATCCGCGTGCGTCACGCCAGCAAGGCCCGCCACGGCGCTGCGCTCGGCTGGTCGCTGGCGAGCGGGTTCCAGACCGCCGTCATCCGCCCGAGCGCCTCGTCAACGGGCACGCCTGCCGTGCGGTCGATCAGGTAGAAGAACGCCGTCACCCGCCAGTTCATGATGCAATGAACGTGATGCGGACCGGGATGCGCCGCCAGCGCGTGTTCGAGCGCGGCGACATGCGCGAGCGCAGGGGCATCGAAGGGCACCGGGATATGGGTATAGGCGATCCCCTGTGCCGCCATCAGCGCGGCCTCGTCCGGCAGCGCTTCGGGATGGGTATCGAGCGCGAGGTTGACCACATGGCGCACCCCGATTGCCGCCAGCCGCGCCGGATCGCCCTGTTCCAGTTTGCCCGAAGTGGTGATCCCGTCCGCGCGGCGCTGCCAATTGCGGATATCTTCGGGGTCACCGGCGGCTGTCACCCCGGCGCGACCTGCGTCATCGGCGAGCCTGCCCCGATCGGCGCGGTGTCGGCGACCCCCTCGCCCTGCGCGCCGCTCCTGTCGAATATCCGGCTGCAATTCGCCAGCGTCCCTGCCGACAGCAACAGCGCGGCTGCGCATACCCACCGTTTAAGGTCCATCCGCTTTGCTCCCCGTTTTTGTGTAACCCATGTTGCCAATTCAAACTCCGCTTGTCCATGCCCTCGCCAAGCGCCTATCTGTGGCGCAGGGTGGGCCGACAGGAGAGTTGCAATGTGCGATGAGAGCAAACTGGCCGATTGGGCCCGCCAGACGATCAACCGCCGCCAGTTCGGCGCGCTGACCGGGGCCGCCGCGCTGACCGCCTGCGCCTCGGGCACCAGCGAGGGCAATGCCCAGACTGCGCCGTCGGGCCTGAAGGAACGCGGCGTCAATTTCGAAACGCCCGATGGCACGCTCGACGGGTTTTTCGTCCAGCCCGAAACCGGCAGCCACGCAGGCGTGATCCTGTGGCCCGACATCGCCGGCATCCGCGAAGCCAAGCGCAACATCGCCCGCAAGCTGGCCGGCGCAGGCCACAGCGTGCTGGTGGTGAACCCCTACTACCGCGATGTCACCGGCGAACAATTCGCCGATTTTGCCGGTTTCATCGCCGATAAGGGTTTCCAGAAGGTCGGTCCGTGGCGCGGGAAACTCGGCGCCGAGGCGATCATGCGCGATGCTGCCGCGATCACCGACTGGCTCGACCGGCAGGAGGGCGTCGACCAGGCGCAGGGGATCGGCACGCAGGGCTATTGCATGGGCGGGCCGTTCACGATCTGGAGCGCGGCCGCAGTTCCGGCCCGGATCAAGGCGGCGGCAAGCTTCCACGGCGGCGGGTTGGTGCGGCCTGACAATCCGATGAGCCCGCACGCGGTGCTGGGCGAGGTCGATGCCAGCCTGCTGATCGCTGTGGCGCAGGACGACGACGCCAAGGCTCCGGACGACAAGACCACCTTTGCCCAGGCCGCCAAAGCCGCCGAGGTGCCGGCAGTGGTAACGGTCTATCCCGGCGATCACGGCTGGATGGTGCCCGACAGCCCGGCCTATGATGCCACTGCGGCTGCGCGCGGCGAGGCCGACCTGAAGGCGCTCTACGCCGCCGCGCTGTGATCTGTGCCCGAACGGGCGGGTGACTTTCCTACAGCCACGGGGCGCGGGTAAGATCGCGCCTCATGGTGCCGATCAGCGTCCCTTTCTGTCCGATGATCGCCGCGCGGCGCGCGCGCCGCCATGCCGTCACGGCCGCGGCATTGGGGGCACGTTTTCCCGCTCAGGACAGTGTCTCAAGTGTCTCATACAGGCGGAAACCTGAACGGATCGGCCCGGACGGTGTGTTCAGCCCGCCTTGCTCCGCGTGTTGGCCAGACCGAATCGGCCATGCTTGCGATAGCGCGTCATCCACTTGTCGAGGAACAGGCCGAGTGGCTTGGGCTCGATCCCCAGTTCGGCAAAGGTGCGGTGCTCGCCCGAGACCGTGCTGCCGGGCTGCAGCAGCGTCCACTGGTCGCGGCTCATCGGGGTGCCGGGCAGCGCGGCGAACAGCGCCGACAGCCCGTCGGGCATGGCTATGAAGCTGCGGCTGCGCCCCTGCGCTGCGGCGATCCGTTCGTGGATCGCCATCATGCTGAGCTGCTCCGGCCCGCCGAGTTCGTAGATGTGCCCGCCATGCGTATCCGGGTGTTCCAGCGCCACCGCTACCGCCTCCGCCACGTCGTCGGCATGGACCAGTTGCAGCTTCGCATCGGGCGCAAAGACGGGGAGGGCGGGAAGCATCTCGATCATCCCGCCGAACAGGTTGAGGAAGTTGTCGTCCTTGCCGAAGATGATCGAGGGCCGCAGGATCGTGGCGCCCGGAAAGCCTTCGTGCACGCGGGTCTCGCCCAGCGCCTTGGCCCGGGCATAGGCGGCGGTGGAGGTTGCATCGGGACCGATCGCGCTGAGATGGACGAAGCCCCGCACGCCGCCAGCCGCCGCGCTGCGCGCCATCCGGCCGGGCGCCTCGCCCATTAGTTCGTCGAGATTGCCCTCGAACGCGCCGACCAGGTTGACGACATAAGCCGCTCCGTCCAGCGCTGCGGCGACGCTGTCGTCCTTGGTGATGTCGCATCTGGCGAACTGGAGCTGCCCGAGGTTGGCGAGTGGCTTGAGTGCATACCCCTTTTCCGGATTGCGACTGGCCAGCCGCACCCGCGCCCCGCGCTCGAGCAGGCCCTGGACGACGTAATTGCCGAGATATCCGCTACCGCCGAACACGGTAACCAGCTGGCCGGAAAGCGG
>DAIQNP010000205.1:3494-5267 GCA_036788335.1 Erythrobacter sp. | reverse complement strand
GCGCATTCATAGGTCAATTCGGCGACATCGCTATTGGCCTGCAAGGGCGCGGCGGCAAGCAACATAGCGAACGGCGCTGCAAGACCAAGGGTGCGCCGGATGCGCGGACGCATCATGACTTGATCACCGCCATTTCACGGTCGCAGCTTTTAGCAGTTTTGAGCATCGACTTATAGGCTTGGTCAGCGCCCATCACGCGGGCCTGCCGTTCGCGCTTCGCTCGCGCCAGCCGCATGGCCTCATCGCTGTTGAAGCCGTAGTTCTGCTCGAGCAGCCGGGTTACCGTCATCCAGTCGGCCGAGGTGTACTTCAGCTTCACCCGGTTGCCCTCGGCAACACCGACCACGTAAGTGCAGTCGGCAGCCATCTCCATTATCTTCTTCGGGCTGGGGTTTTTGGCGGCAAGCGCCGCGGGGATGGCCAGGGCGCCGATCAGGCCGAAGGCGATGGTTTTGGAAAGTCGCATGGTTTTCTCCCGTCAGGTTGCCCTTCGGGAATAGGCGCGCGTTATGACCGTGCTCCAGCGACAATGGCTGACAGAAAGATGACAAAGCCTGTTATGCCCGGCGATGCAGGCTTGCGGCGCGCGCGCTGTGCCGCCAGACCATGTGCGCCGCCATACTGGCCTTTAAAGGCAGAAACCGACCCGCCATGAAAGTTCTGTACATCGAGGACGACGCCCGCGCCGCTGCCGAAATGCGCGAGCTTGGCTGGCAGCAGGGCGATACCATCGTGGTGGAAAGCGATGGGCTGTCGGGCCTGCGCCGCGCCGGGATGGAGGCGTTTGATGTCATCATCATGGACCGGATGCTGGGCGATGCCGATGGCCTCGCGCTAGTCGCCCGGCTGCGCGATAGCGGCGTGAGCACGCCGGTGCTGATGCTGAGCGCGCTGGGCCGCACCAGTGACCGGGCCGAAGGGCTGGAGGCGGGGGCCGACGATTACCTCGCCAAACCGTTCGAGGCACTGGAACTGCTCGCCCGCATCCGCGCGCTGCACCGCCGCGCTTCGGGACGCGAACACAGCGCGGTGATCCTGTATGGCGCATTTGAATGCCACGTGAAGGCCCGCACCGCTTTCCGCAGCAATCGCCACATCGCCCTGTCCCCGCGCGAATTTGAACTGTTCCGCTATTTCATGGAGAACGCAGGCGAGGTGGTGACCCGCGAGATGCTGCTGCGCGATGTCTGGAACATGAGCTTCGACCCGCAGACCAACGTGGTGGACGTGAATATCGGGCGGCTGCGGCGCAAGCTGGAAGAGGGCTTTGACGGCCCGGCGCTGGAAACCGTGTGGGGTGCTGGCTATCGCCTGCTCGAAGGCCGCGCGGCCTGACAATGCGCCGGTCGATCTTCCTGCGCATCACGGTGCTTTCTGCCGCGCTGTCGGCCGCGCTGCTGTGCGGCTTGTGGTGGGTGACCGACCGGACGATCAACGAAACCATCGCCGCTTCCCTGCGCGATGGGGTGGATGTCGATCTGGCCGGGCTGGTCGATATTCACGCCAGCGGCGGCGCGGACGAACTGGCGCGGCGGATCGCTGATCGGCTGGCAGTGCTGCCGAGCGATGGCGCGCGGGCGCATTATCTGCTGACCGATGCCGACGGCGCGCGCTGGGCCGGTGACATTGCCGAATGGCCCGGACTTGATCCGGCGATTTCGGAAAGCGGCCCGATCCGCATCGGCCAGCAGACCCAGGCTCATGCCCGTACGACCTTGTTGCCCGGCAATCTGCGCCTGCTGGTCGCGCATGAGGCACCGGGGCGTGAACCAT
>DAIQNP010000205.1:0-3484 GCA_036788335.1 Erythrobacter sp. | reverse complement strand
TGGTGTTCCTGCTGGGCGGCGGGGTCTTTGTCGCCTGTATCGCGCTGTTCGCGCAGGTGGCCGGTGGGCGGGTGCGGCACCGTGTGGCCGGGGTCAGCGCCGCGTTCCGAAGCGGCGATGATCGGGCGCTGGCCGCGCTCGCAGCTGCTGAACGTTCGGACGAGATCGACGAGATCGCCCGGCAGGCGGCGCTGGCGCTGAAGCGCGACCGGCAGCTTATGACGGCCTATCGCGAGACATCCGAACAGGTCGCCCACGAAATCCGCACGCCGCTGTCGCATCTCGATGCGCGGCTGGCCAAGGCGCTCGCCACGGACCCGGCTGCGCCCACGGTTGCCCATCTGGTCGCTGCCCGCAGCGAGATACGGCAATTGGTCGGGACGCTCGAAGCGCTGCTCGATATTGCGGCAAGCAAGGCGCAGGCGGGCCAGCGGCAGGGGATGCGGATGGTCGATCTGAGCGCCATGACCCGGAGCATCTGCGAGCTCTATCAGGACAGCGCCGAAGAAGCCGGATTCGCCTTCAACTGGGACATCGCGTCCGATGTCAGCATTCTGGGTGACGAGGCGCAGTTGGGGCGGATCGTCACCAATCTGCTCGACAATGCCTTCAAGTATAACCGGCCCGGCGGCACCATCCGGGTCGTGCTTGAGGCAGGTCCGCGATTGATCATTGCCGATAACGGCCCAGGCATCCCCGCTGCGGACCGGGCGCGGATTTTCGAGCGCTTTTACCGCGGATCGGCTGCGGCCACGGGCGATCAGCCTGGCGCGGGGCTCGGACTAGCGCTGGCGCAGGCGATTGCGCAGCGCCACGGCCTGACCTTGCGGCTTTTGCCAAGCGAGCCGGGCGCGCATTTCATGCTGGCGCGGGAGGAGGGGTGATGCGCGCTGCTGCCATGCTGGTGTTGGCATTATGGCTGGGCGGATGTGGCGGCGCGCGTCCTCCGTTGGTGGCCGATGTGGCAACCCGGCCTGATACTGCGACCTCGCCCGCGCTGCGCGTGGCCGCTGATCTTGCCGCAGCGGCACAGGCCGAGGCTGATCGCGATGGCCCGGCGCTGATCGCTGCCGTGACCCGGCTGCGCAACCGCGGCGTGCAGCCGCTTGATGTCGCAGCCGAGGCCAGCCTTGCGCGGTGGAGCGCCGTAACTGGCGCGGCTGCCAACCCCTTGCGCGGCCGCGCGCTTGGCCCCGGTTTCCGGCGCGACACACTTGCTCCGGGCGAAAGTCGCGTGCTGGAGCAAGTGTTTCTCGCAGGAAAACCGGCCGAGATTTCCTTGGGTGGCAGCCGTAACAGCAGCTTGCGCCTGACCCTGCGTGATGCAAAAACCCGTGCAGTGTGCGAACACGATCCTGCCTCCGGGCGCAGCTGCCGATTCACGCCGCTGTTTTCGCAGCGCTACGGGATCGAGATCGCCAACGGGGGGCAAAGCGATGAGACGTATTTTCTGGTGTTCGACTAGCGCAGTTGCCGCGGTCGCGCTGCTGGCCGGCTCGGCCACGCTCGAAGCTCAGGAGTTTGCGCCCGGTGCACCGATCACCGACAGCGTGGCCCGCTACGAAGCGGCTTCTGCCAAGCTTGCGGATCCAAGCAAACCGCTGACCCCTCAGGAGCGTATCCGCACTGCTTCCGAAGCAATCACCGCTGCATATTTCTCGGAACGGCACGCGGAAGCTTCGGCGCTTTACGCGCAATTTCGCGACGCAGAGCTTGATCCGGTGACCCGCGTCGCCGGGCTTGGGGCAACCTTGCAGACTGAGGCCGATGCCTCCCTGAAGGAGCAGGCGCGCAGCGAACTTACGACAATCGGAGCGGGCGCGCCGGGGAGCGCCCCGCTGGCTCCTGCGCTGTCGCAGTCGGCGCTGGGTGCTGACGCCATGCTCCGCGACGATCTGCCGGGCGCCGTTGCGTTATTCGCGGCAGCGATGGAATTGGCCCGTCGTGATCTGCCTGCGGAGGATCCGGTCCAAGTCCGGTTCGCGGTCAAGCATGCCACCCATCTGCAATATGCCGACCGGTTGGCCGGGCGCGAGGCTGTTGAACGCAGCGAACAATTGGCGCTCGCCCTTCTGCCCGAAGGCCATCCCTACTGGATCGACGTGTGGTACAACATGGCCGAACGCGCGCAGAATGCGGGCCGGCATGATGAGGCGACCGAGCTTTTTGCCAGGATCACCGATCTCGCCGTGCGGGAATGGGGTGAAGGCGACACCCGGCTGTATCCGATTTTGCAATACCGCGCGATTGCCCTGTCGGGACTGGCGCGGCGCAGGGAAGCGCTGGAAATCGCACGTGCAGCGATTGCGGTCGAAGGGGGTAAAGCGGCAAGTGACCGGGCGATGCACCGCGAACTGATCGGCAGTCTGCTCCTGGGCGAAGGCGACATTATCGGGTCTGCAGCGTCCTACCGCGAGGGCCTGGCGCTGCTTGAAGGCACCGATCCTTCGGACCTGCGCTGGGGATTCATCGAGTCACGGCTCGCACGTGCGGAGAGCATTCTGGGCAATAATGCCGAAGCCCTGAAAATGGCCGAGCTTGCCGCCCCCGCCTTCGCCGCCAAACTTCCGCCGACCCATCCGGGGCGGATTACCGGGGAAGTGATGATCGCCAAGGCGCAGTCACGCGCCGGCGCCCCCGAGCGCGGCTTTGCTTTGTTGGAAGCGAGCGTTGCCGCCAACGAGGCCAAGTTGCTCGACACCTATGCCCGCGCACAGGACATTCGCACGATTGCGGCGGGCAACAACACGTTGTTTCGCGATTTTGCCTGGGTGGCATTGAAGAACGGACGGATGGAGGAGGCATGGCGCGCTGCCCAATTGGCGACCCTGAGCGAGCTGGCGTTGTCCTCGGCGCAACTATCCTATCCGAAAGACTCGGCGGGTTTTGGTGCAGCGCTGGATACTGTGCGTGCGGCACGTAGCGAGGAAGCCGCAGTACGCGATCAGATGGCAGCCGGAACAGTGACCGCAGAGGCACTGAGCAACGCAATTACCCGGCGCGAGGCGGCCGAACGTGATCTTGAAGCGCGCTACCCCGACCATGCCGATTTCCTCCGTCCAAAACCCACCACGCTGGCCGAGGCGCAGGCCGGATTGGAGGCCGATGAAGCCATCGTAATCCCGATGGTGATCGAAGATCGCAACGCTACCATCATCGTGACACGTGATAAGGCAGCGTGGGGCGAAACGGTATCGGCCTATAACTCGACTTCTGCGCTTATCGCGAAGCTGCGCGATTCCCTGCAGGAAAGCAGCATTGCAGGCAGCGCCTTTGATGCGGAGGCCGCGCATGAGATTTACCGGCGGTTCTTCCCGCCCGAAGTCGCAGCAGCGCTGGCTGGCAAGACCCGGCTGATCTTCCCGTCGGGCGGGCCGCTGGCACAGATCCCGCCTGCGGTGCTGATGTCGGGCCCCGCAACAGATGGTGCGCCGGGACGCTATCTGATCGAGGATTTCGCCATCGCGGTGCGATCCAGCCTGCG
>DAIQNP010000204.1:0-5304 GCA_036788335.1 Erythrobacter sp. | reverse complement strand
CCGATGCGTCGGTCGTGGTCAAGACACTGGTCCTTTATACCATCATGATTACCGGCTCGATCTGGGAGAAGGTCGTGTTCGGCAAATGGCTGTTCGCTCCGGCCTTTTTCTGGGAAGACGTGTTCTCGATGCTCGTGCTGGGCTTGCACACCTTGTATCTGGTGATGCTGCTGGCCGGCCTCGGCACGCTTGAACAGCGAATGCTGGTCGCGTTGGCAGGTTACGGCGCTTATGTCGTCAACGCCGGGCAGTTCCTGTGGAAGCTGCGAATGGCGCGGCTTCAGGGTTCGCTCCCGGCCAAGGCGGTGACAGCATGAGCCCGCTCGCCATTCTTGACGGCTGCGCCGCGGAACTCGCCAGCGTTCCGGTCGCGGCCAGCGAAGCGCCCCGCCCGATCCTGCGCGAACGCGGTCAGCGCGAGGTGTTCTGCGGTCTCACTGGCATCATCTGGCTGCATCGCAAGATGCAGGACGCCTTCTTCCTCGTGGTCGGCTCGCGCACTTGCGCGCACCTGCTGCAATCGGCGGCGGGCGTGATGATCTTCGCCGAGCCGCGCTTCGCCACTGCGATCATGGAAGAACGCGATCTGGCCGGGATGGTTGATGCGCAGGATGAGCTCGACCGGGTGGTCACCCGCCTGCTCGAACGCCGCCCCGATATCCGCACGCTGTTCCTGGTCGGCTCGTGCCCGTCCGAAGTGATCAAGCTCGACCTCGCCAAGGCGGCTCAGCGTCTGGGCGCAGTTCACATGCCCCGAGTGCGGATTCTCAACTACTCGGGCAGCGGGATCGAAACCACCTTTACGCAAGGCGAAGATGCCTGCCTCGCCGCGCTGGTGCCGGTGATGCCTGCGCTCGCCGCCGATGCGCCGAAGGAGCTGCTGATCGTCGGCAGCCTGCCCGATATCGTCGAAGACCAGTTCCTGCGGCTGTTTGCCGAAATGGGTATCATTAAGGTCGGTTGTCTGCCCGCGCGCAATGCCCGCGATCTGCCGAGCGTTGGCCCCGGTACCCGTTACCTGCTTGCCCAACCCTTCCTCGGCGAAACCGCGATGGCGCTCGAAGGGCGCGGCGCGCAGCGAATCGAATCTTTGTTTCCGTTCGGTGTCGATGGCACGAGTGATTGGCTGCGTGCTGCTGGTGACGCTTTCGGCGTCGACCCCGCTCTGACCGAAAAGGTCATCGCGCCGGGTCGCGCCCGCGCAGCCCGCGCGCTCTCCAATCTGCGCCCGCAGCTTGAGGGCAAGCGCATCACCTTCCTGCCGGATTCGCAGCTCGAAGTGCCGCTAGCACGCTTTCTGCAAGACGAATTGGGCATGGAGTTGATTGAGGTCGGTACGCCTTACCTCCACCGCGCGCATCTGGCCCGCGAGCTGAACCGGTTCGGCCCGGCCGTCCGCATCAGCGAAGGTCAGCATCTCGAGCGTCAGCTTGACCGCGTGCGCGCAGACCGTCCCGACATCACGGTGTGCGGCCTCGGCCTTGCCAACCCTTTGGAAGGCGAAGGCCTGACCACCAAGTGGGCGATCGAACTCGTCTTCTCGCCGATCCACGGCTTCGACCAAGCCGCCGATCTTGCCGAACTCTTTGCCCGCCCGCTGCGGCGCCGCGACATGCTGGAGATCTAGGCGATGCAATTGGCTGTCTGGACCTATGAAGGCCCCCCGCATGTCGGCGCAATGCGCGTCGCGACGGCGATGGAAAAGCTTCATTACGTGCTCCACGCACCGCAGGGCGATACCTATGCCGACCTGCTGTTCACGATGATAGAGCGCCGGGCCAAGCGCCCGCCGGTCACCTACACCACCTTCGAAGCGCGCGATCTGGGCAAAGATACTGCGCAGATCTTCCAAGATGCGGCGCGCGAAGCGGTCGCCCGGTTCAAACCCCAGGCGATCATCGTCGGCGCATCCTGCACCGCCGAGCTTATTCAGGATGATCCGGCAGGGCTGTCCGAGGCGATGGGGCTGCCCTGCCCGGTCATACCGCTCGAACTGCCGAGCTACCAGCGCAAGGAAAACTGGGGCGCGTCGGAAACGTTTTACCAGATCGTGCGCAATCTGGCTGACAAGACCTTGGTGCGCGAGCCGCGTGAAGGCCGCCCCGCGCGTGCCAACATCCTCGGCCCCACGGCTTTGGGTTTCCGCCACCGCGACGATCTCGTCGAAATTCGCAAAATCCTTGCCCTGCTGGGCGTCGAGATCAATCTCGTCGCTCCGCTGGGCGCGACCCCGCAGGACATTACCCGGATCGGCGCTGCCGATTTCAACATCGTCCTCTATCCCGAAATCGCAGATGAGGCGTCCCGCTGGCTCGAAAAGACTTTCGACCAGCCCGCGGTGCGCACCGTCCCTATCGGCGTGGGAGCGACCCGCTCCTTCATTGCCGACGTCGCCGAGTTGGCAGGTGCAGATCCCACGCCTGCCCTCGGCGACACCTCTTCCCGCATGCCGTGGTGGTCGCGGTCGGTCGATTCGACCTACCTCACCTCCAAGCGCGTGTTCATCTTCGGCGATGCGACCCACGCGGTCGCCGCCGCCCGGATCGCCCGGGAGGAACTGGGCTTCGAAGTCTGCGGCCTCGGCTGCTACAGCCGCGAATTCGCCCGCGAGGTCCGGGCCGAGGCGGCGCGCTGCGGTGTCGAGCCGCTGATTACCGACGATCACCTTGCCGTCGAAGATGCCATTGCCGCCGCAGCGCCCGAACTGGTGCTCGGCACGCAGATGGAGCGCCACATCGCCAAGCGCCTGAGCATACCCTGCGCGGTCATCTCCGCGCCGGTGCATGTGCAGGATTTTCCCGCCCGTCACAGCCCGCAGATGGGCTTCGAAGGCGCGAACGTGATCTTCGACACCTGGGTGCACCCGCTGGTGATGGGGCTGGAAGAGCACCTGCTCACCATGTTCCGCGACGATTTCGAATTTTCCGACGAAGCGGGCGCGTCGCATCATGCGGCCCATTCGCCGCGCAAGGCGACTTTGCCGAGCGAGGACGAAGCGCCTGTCGCCGACATTGCCGCGCCAGCCCCTGTGCTGGAAGAGATCGGCGCCGCTGGCTGGACTGATGAAGCCGAACGCGAACTGAAGAAAATCCCGTTCTTCGTGCGCGGCAAGGCTCGCCGCAACACCGAGGCTTTCGCCGCTGCCGATGGGCGCGCCGAGATCGATCTCGAGACCCTCTATGATGCAAAGGCGCATTATGCACGGTAACGTTGCCTCCGCCGCATCGGCCGACCCGCGCGCACCCGTCCGGGTGGTGATCGTGACGCTTGACAATCACCTGAAAGGCGCGGTCGACCGGGCCGAGGAAGCGCTGGCCCCCGACGGGATCGATCTTTGCCTGTATGCGGCATCCGAATGGGGTAGCGACGCGGGGGAACTTGCCAAAGTCAATGCAGCCATCGCCGAGGCCGACATCGTCATCGCGACGATGCTGTTCCTCGACGATCACATCCGCATGGTTCTGCCTGCCCTGGAAGCGCGGCGCGAGGCGTGCGATGCGATGGTGTGCCTGATGTCGGCGGGCGAGGTGGTGAAGCTGACCAAGATGGGCGGCTACCGCATGGACGCCCCGGCCAAGGGCCCGCTGGCATTGCTCAAGAAGCTGCGCGGCAATGCAGGCAAGGGCGGCAAGCCCAATTCGGGCGCGGGGCAGATGAAGATGCTGCGCCGCCTGCCCAAGATTCTCAAATTCATCCCCGGCACCGCGCAGGACGTGCGCGCCTATTTCCTGACGCTGCAATATTGGCTGGCCGGTTCGGACGAGAACGTTGTGGCAATGGTGCGCGCGCTGATCGACCGTTATGCGGCTGGCGAGCGGATGTATCGCCGCGGTATCACCAAGGCCGACGCTCCGCTCGAATACCCCGAAACCGGGGTATATCACCCGCGCACCCAACAACGCATCTCCGAAAGCCTGCGCCTGTTACCGCGCGAGCAAGGGAAGCACGGCACCGTCGGATTGATCCTCCTGCGCTCATACCTGCTGGGTCGCGACTGCGCGCATTATGACGGCGCGATTGCCGCGTTCGAGGCCGCTGGACTCAAGGTTGTCCCGGTGTTCGCCAGCGGGCTCGACGCGCGTCCAGCGATCGATGCGTTTTTCATCGATCACGATGGCAGGCCGACAGTGGATGCGGTGGTCAACCTCACCGGCTTCTCGCTGGTCGGCGGCCCGGCCTATTCAGATGCGCAGGCGGCGCGCGAGGTTCTGGGCAAGCTCGACCTGCCCTATCTTGCCGCCCACGCGATCGAGTTCCAGACGATCGACGAATGGGCGCACCGCCCGCAAGGGCTACTGCCGCTCGAATCGACCATGATGGTCGCGATGCCCGAGCTCGATGGCTCGACCGTGCCGAGCGTGTTCGGCGGGCGTGTGGGCCACTCCAGTGCGGGCTGTACCGGGTGCGACCGCATGTGCGCGCGCCCGGCATCGCACAAGGCGCGCCCAATGCAGGTCTGCCCCGAACGTGCCGAGGCACTGGCAGCAAGGACGGTCAAGCTGATCCAGCTGCGCAACAGCGACCGCGTGAGCCGCAAACTTGCCATCGTTGTGTTCAATTTCCCGCCCAACGCCGGGGCCACTGGCACTGCCGCCTTCATGGGCGTGCATGAATCGCTTTACGCGACACTCCAGCGGCTTGCTGCCGAGGGCTACCAGGTGGACGTGCCCGAAAGCGTCGATGCGATGCGCGATGCGCTGCTCAAGGGCAACACCGACCGCTTCGGCACCGATGCCAATGTCGCCCACCGCATCTCCGCCGACGACCATGTGCGGCGCGAACCCTACCTCGCCGAGATCGAAGCCGCGTGGGGCCCTGCCCCCGGCAAGCAGCTGTCGGATGGCGGTAACATCCTCATTCAGGGCGCGCATTTCGGCAATGTCTTCGTCGGCGTGCAGCCCGGCTTCGGTTATGAGGGCGATCCGATGCGGCTGCTTTTCGAAGGCAGTTTCTCGCCGACCCACGCCTTCAGCGCGTTCTACCGCTGGATCCGCGAAGATTTCGGTGCCCACGCAATCCTGCATTTCGGAACGCATGGCGCACTCGAATTCATGCCGGGCAAGCAGGCGGGCATGTCGGGCAAGTGCTGGCCTGACCGGCTGATCGGCCACACGCCCAATTTCTACCTCTACGCCGCCAACAACCCTTCGGAAGGCATGCTGGCCAAGCGCCGCTCGGGCGCGACTTTGGTGAGCTATCTCACCCCGCCGCTCGCGCAGGCCGGGTTGTACAAGGGCCTCGCCGAGTTAAAGGCGAGCGTCGAACGCTGGCGGACCACGATTGATGATGCCGACCACGCGGCAG
>DAIQNP010000203.1:0-5319 GCA_036788335.1 Erythrobacter sp. | reverse complement strand
GATTCGAGCAGGTCGTCCTCGTCCTCGCTCATTTTCGGCAACAGTCCCGCGAAGCTTTCGTCGACATGGACGTGGCAGGTTGCGCAGGAACAGCAGCCGCCGCACAGCGCCAGCAACTCGTCGAAACCATTATCGCGGATCGCTTCCATCACGGTCAGACCGTCGGCGACCTCGATTTCGCTGGTGGCGCCTTCGCGGTTGGTGACGACAAGTCTGGGCATGGGCTCGGCTTCCTTTTGGCAAGGTTGCGCGCACAATCGCGCGCTATCGGTGGTTCAGCGCGGCTGCTAAGCTAGTCGTTTGACCAACGCAAGTTATGGGATGTGACAATGGGCCTTTCGGAAGGACAGTTGCGCGAAGGCCTCGATGGGATCGCAACGCGCGAACCGCTGCTGGCGAGCGCGCTGGAACGGGTCGGCTATCCCGAACCGCGCCTGCGCGACAGGGGCTATGTCACGCTGCTGCGCACCATTATCGGCCAGCAGGTCTCGGTCGCCTCGGCCGCTTCGGTGTGGCGCAAGCTTGAGGCGGAACTGGACGGCAACTTCGCCGCTGCCGAATTGCTGGCGCGCGATTTCGATGCCTTGCGCGCTTGCGGGCTGTCGCGTCAGAAACAGGGCTATGTCCGGTCCTTGTGCGAGCTGGTCGAAGCGGGCGAACTCGATTTCGACAACCTGCCCGCCGATGACGAGGAGGCGGTGGAGCTGCTGACCCGGATCAAGGGGATCGGACGCTGGTCGGCGGAGATTTATCTGCTGTTTGCCGAAGGGCGACCCGACATCTGGCCGGCGGGCGATCTCGCCGTGCAGGAAGGGGTCAAGCGCTTGCTGCATCTCGAGGAGCGCCCGGCGGAAAAGGCGACCCGCGCGTTGGCCGAAGGCTGGTCCCCCTATCGTGGCAGCATGGCGATCTTCACATGGCATTTCTATGCCAATCCGGCGCTTTAGGATGCGCGGCGGCTTGCACTTGGGCCGCGAATGCGTATTGCTGAGGCAACACACCCTGCCATCGCGCGCGGTGCTGACCAGTCTTCAAGGGAGATGAAGCAATGTCACCGATCAAACATGTCACCCGCCTGCTCGCCGCCAGCGTTGCTGTGGGCGCGCTTGCCTTGCCCGGCCTCAGCCTTGCGGATAACCAGCAGTCCGCCCCTGCCCCCGCCACCACCGGAGCCCCGATGACCGACACAACCCAAGCTGCTGCCCTGATCCCGCGCGACGCGCTGTTCGGCAACCCGACCCGCGCGGCCGGGCAGATCAGCCCCGACGGGAAGTGGCTGAGCTGGCTCGCACCCAGGGACGGCGTGCTCAACATCTGGCTCGCCCCGGCCGACAATCCCGACGCCGCGCGCGCCATGACCAGCGCCACCGACCGGCCGATCCGCCAGCATTTCTGGTCGCCCGATTCGCAGGCCGTGATGTACATTCAGGACAAGGGCGGGGACGAGAACTTCCTGCTTTACCGCGTCGATGTCACCACCGGCGCGGAAACGACGCTGACCCCGTTCGAAAACACGCGGGTGCAGATCGTCGGCGCCTCCACCACGATCAAGGACAAGGTGTTGATCGGCGTCAACAACCGCAACCCGCAGTTCCATGACGTGCACCTGCTCGATCTCGCGACCGGCGCGTTGACGCTGGTGCTGGAGAACAACGGCTATGCCGGGTTCATGGCCGACGACACCCTGACCTTGCGCATGGCGATGCGCCAGAACGCGGCCGGCGGCACGGATTACTTCCGCGTGACCGACAACACGGTCGAGGACACCCCGTTCGAGACCACCGCGATGGAGGATTCGCTCACCACCGCGCCCGCCGGATACACCAGCGACGGCAGCACGCTCTACTGGATCGACAGTCGCGACAGGAACACCGCAGCGCTGTTCGCGCAGGACACCGCGACCGGCGACAAGCGCCTGATCGCCGAGGACGACAAGGCCGATATCGGCAACACCCTGCGCGATCCGGTTACCGGCGAGGTCGAGGCCTATGCAGTCAATTACCTGACCAACGAATGGACCGCGACCGACCCCGACATCGCCGCCTCGCTGGCGTGGCTGGGCGACCGGCTGGAGGGCGATTTCGGGATCAACGGCCGGACCGACGACGACAGCACGTGGATCGTCTGGAACGACCCGCTGACAAAGCCCGTCACGACCTTCATCTACGACCGCAAGGCGCAGACGCTGACCCCGTTCTACACCTCGCGGCCCGAGCTTGAAGGGATGCCGCTGCAAGCGATGCACCCCATCGAAATCGCCAGCCGCGACGGGCTGACCCTGCCATCCTACCTCACCCTGCCGCCCGGCAGCGATAGCGACGGCGACGGCCGCCCCGATGCGCCAGTGCCGATGGTGCTGCTGGTTCATGGCGGGCCGTGGGCGCGCGATGGCTACGGGTTCAATTCCATCCACCAGCTGCTCGCCAACCGCGGCTACGGCGTGCTGAGCGTCAATTTCCGCGGCTCGACCGGGTTCGGCAAGGACTTCCTCAATGCCGCGAACAAGCAGTGGGGCCTGAAGATGCACGACGACCTGATTGATGCTGTCGACTGGGCGGTCAAGGAAGGCATCACGGGCAAGGACCAGGTTGCGATCATGGGCGGCTCCTATGGTGGCTACGCCACGCTGGCGGGGCTTGCCTTCACGCCTGAAACCTTCGCCTGCGGGGTCGACATCGTCGGCCCGTCAAACCTTGAGACCCTGCTCGGTACGATCCCGCCCTACTGGGCGCCGATGGTCAAGATCTTCCACGAACGCATGGGCGATCCGAACACCGAAGAAGGCCTCGCGCTGCTCAAGGCTGCCAGCCCGCTTTACAAGGCCGACCAGATCACCAAGCCGCTGCTGATTGCGCAAGGGGCGAACGATCCGCGCGTCAAGCAGTCGGAAAGCGACCAGATCGTCGGCGCGATGAAGGCCGCCGGCATCCCGGTCACCTATGTCCTCTACCCCGATGAAGGCCACGGCTTCGCGCGGCCCGAAAACAACATCGCCTTCTATGCCATCGCCGAGAACTTCCTCGCCGAATGCCTTGGCGGGCGGGCCGAACCGATCGGCGACGCGCTCCAACCATCCACGGCGCAGATCGTCGAGGGCGCCGAGCATGTGAAGGGCCTGACCCCGGCATCGGGGGACTGAGCCGCGCCTGCACGTTTGGCCTGCTGACATTGGCCTGCTGCCGTTCTAGACAGGTTGCAAATAGCAATCGGGAGCGGAACGAATGGCAGGCACTGGGGCGGGTCTTGGGCGGCGCAGCATCTTCATCACCGGGGGCGCGTCCGGGATCGGGCGCGCCACTGCCCGGCACTTTGCCGCGCAAAGATGGTTTGTCGGCATCGCCGATGTCAACGTGCAGGGGATGGAGGACACGCTCGGGCTGCTCGAGGGCGGCTTCAGCTACATGCACCGGCTCGACGTGCGCGACCGGGCGGGCTGGGACGAGGCGCTGGCCGCGTTCCACACCGCCGCCGGATCGCGGATCGACGCGGTGGTCAACAATGCCGGGATCGGCACCGGCGGCTCGTTGTCGGAACTGGACCCGGACGAGATCGACCGCTGCCTCGACATCAATCTGAAAGGCGTGCTCTACGGGGCGCAGGCGGCCTATCCCTACCTGCAGAAAACCGCGCCCGGATCGGCGCTGATCAACATTTCCAGCGCCGCCGGGATCGCCGGATCGGCCGGGATGAGCGTCTATTGCGCCACCAAGTTCGGGGTGCGCGCGGTGTCCGAAAGCCTCGATGCCGAATGGGCCGGCGACCGGATCACGGTCGCCTCGGTATGCCCCGCCTTTATCGAGACCCCGCTGCTCGACGGCACCGGCAATCGCAAGTCGAACGAACAGATCCGCGACCGGGTGAAAGCCGCCGGGCTGGAGATCACCCCGGTCGAAGAGGTCGCCGCAGCGATCTGGGACGCGGTGCACGGCACCAGGCTCGATTACTTCGTCGGCAAGACATCGAAGCAGATGGCCTTCGCCAAACGCTGGATGCCGGGCAAGGTGCGCAAGCAATTGCGCGGGAGTTTGCGTCCCTTGGGGAGGTAGAGCCCATTCCGTTCGGGCTGAGCTTGTCGAAGCCCCGTACTCCTTCTTTCGCCTGTGAGCAGAAAGAAGGACGGCCCTTCGACAGGCTTAGAGCGAACGGAATCTGTACTCAGACCAACCCGTCAATCGCCCGCGCGAGCCGGGCATCGCGCTGTGACAAGCCGCCCTTTGCGCCCGCGTCATGCGTGGTCAGCGTCACTTCGACCTTGGCATAGACATTGAACCATTCGGGGTGGTGATCCTGCGCCTCGGCCAATAAGGCCACACGACTCATGAAGCCCCAGGCTTGCGAGAAGTCCTTGAACTGGAACGTCCGCGTGATCGCCTTGCCGTCACGCGCCAGGCTCCATTCGGGGTGGTCGGCGAGCAACCGCTCGATTGCGGCGGGGTCGAGTTCGGGGACGGACATGGGGTGCTCCGGCAAAAGGGGTCGCTTGTTTGCGCCGCCCCTTTTCCCTAACGCTGCGCGCCAATGCAAGCGCCCTTCCCTTCCCTCGCCGCGCACGATCTCGCCTGCCGCCGGGGTGAACGGCTGCTGTTCCGGCGCCTCTCGTTTGCGCTGGAGGCGGGCGCGGCGTGCCATGTCACCGGGGCGAATGGCGCGGGCAAGACCACGCTGATCCGCGCGCTCGCCGGGCTGACGACGCCCTATGCCGGCGAGGTGCGGCGCGCGGGCACGCTGGCGCTGCTGGATGAGCGCACCGGGCTTGACCCCGATCTGCCGCTCGCCCGCGCGCTGGCCTTCTGGTCCGGGCTGGACGGATGCGGCGATGCGGCGGCGGTGATGGCGCGGCTGCGGCTCGGCGCGCTGGCCGAGGTGCCGGTACGTTACCTTTCGACCGGGCAGAAGAAACGCGCCGCGCTTGCCCGGCTGCTGGGGCAGGCGGCAGGCGTGTGGCTGCTCGACGAGCCGCTCTCGGGCCTCGACACCGCGTCGCAGGCGCTAGTCAGCGAATTGGTGCGCGACCATTGCGAGGGCGGCGGGATCGCGCTGATCGCCTCGCACCAGCCGCTGGACGTGCCGGGGATGACCAGCTTCGCGATCGAGGATTTCGCGCCTTCGGAGGCCGAGGCATGATCGCCGCCCTGCTCCGCCGCGATCTGGCGCAGTTCTTTCCCTTCACCGGCAGCGGCGCCGCCCTCCCCGTGGTGTTCTTCGTCGCGGTCGCCATGCTGTTCCCCTTCGCGGTCGGGCCGGATGCAAATCTGCTCGCCAAGACCGGCGGCGGGGTGGTGTGGATCGCGGCGCTGCTGGCGGCGATCCTGCCGCTGG
>DAIQNP010000202.1:0-5336 GCA_036788335.1 Erythrobacter sp. | reverse complement strand
ACAATCGTAAAGAGGGTCATCATAAATATATGAAATAGAGTAGTTAATCGTACTCAGGAGAGTTTTGGAAAAGTGGCTGAAATATTTTGCCAAGGTTGGGGTCGAGGGTTCGAATCCCTTCGCCCGCTCCATTTCCATCCGTATTGCGCCGCAGGGCCGCGTGCCGTCGCGCCCGCGGTGCTGTGCGTCGAGGTGTGGCGCATGTGCCGCAGGCGCCGCCGCGGTTCATCGATTTCGGTCAAAACGCGCTTGCATTTGTCAGCATCCGCGCTAGGCGCGTGATACGTTATCTCATTATCACAGGATACTCCCATGAGCACCTCCGCCGCCCGGCTCGCGCCGGCTCGCCTCGCCGTATCGCCGTTGGCTCTCGCCACCGCGCTGGGACTTGCGCTTTCCGCCGCTCCGGCGCTTGCCGATGATGCGGGTGACAGCGCCGCCGAACAACAGGCACGCGATGGTGCCGCCCCGGCGCGCAGCGCTCAGGTCGAAGATGACGTTCACAACCGGCAGACCGATGGGCAGGGCAACATCATCGTCAGCGCGTCGGGCCTGCGCGAGCTCGATCTTCTGGCCGGCACCACCGTGCTTGAAGCGCGGGATATCCAGCGCGACATGGCAAACGGCCAGCTCGGCGACCTGCTCACCAAGATCCCCGGCGTGTCCTCCACCAGCTTTTCGCCCGGCGCGTCGCGCCCGGTCCTGCGCGGTCAGCAGGGTGAGCGCGTGCGCGTGCTGATCGACGGCGTCGGCACGGCGGACGTGTCGAACACCTCGGTCGATCACGCCACCACCATCGACCCGATCACGGTGGAGAGGATCGAAGTCCTGCGCGGCCCGGCCGTGCTGCTTTATGGCAGTCAGGCAATCGGTGGCGCGGTCAATGTGATCGACAAGCGAATCCCGACCCGGATGCCCGACGAGGCGTTCCACCTCGATGCCTTCGGCGGCATCGACAGTGCCACCAACATGCGCACCGGCGCGGCCAGCCTCGATGTCGGCGTCGGATCGAACCTCGTGCTGCATGTCGACGGATCGTGGCGCAAGTCGGACGATATCGACATCGGCGGGTTTCAGGTGGCCGACGCGCTGCGCGCCGATCTGCTCGCGGATGCAGCCGAGGAAGAGGAAGAGGGCGAACTGGACGAAGCCGCAGAACTGCGCGAAGCGGCCGACCAGCGCGGCACCGTGCCCAACACCCGAGCGGAAAGCTGGACCGTCAATGCCGGGTTCGGCCTGATCCTGGGCGAGAGCACCTTCGGCGCGTCGGTCGGTTACTATGATTCGGACTATGGCGTGCCCACTCGTCCGGGTTCCGGCCACCACCACCACGGAGAGGAAGGCGAAGAGGAAGAAGAGGGCGAGGAAGAAGGTGAGGAAATCATCACCATCGGCCTCGAACAGTTCCGCGCCGACTTCAAGGGCGATGTCTACCTCGGCGATGGCGCGTTCGAGCGGCTGAAGCTGCGCTTCGGATACTCCGATTACACCCACACCGAATTCGAAGGTGCCGAAATCGGCACGGTGTTCGAAAGCGACAGCATCGAAGCGCGCGCCGAACTGGTGCAGAATGCCGAAGGCAGCTTGCGCGGCGCAACCGGCATTCAGTTCCTGCACCGCGATTTCTTCTCGGAAGGGGGCGAGGCCTATGTTCCGCCCAACGACACCGACCAGTTCGCGGTCTTCACCTTGCAGGAATTCGGCAATGGCCCGTTTCAGATAGAAGCCGCCGCGCGCGTGGAGTTTAGCTCGATCGGGTCGCGGCCGTCCTTCGGTGGCGGCCACGACGATCATGATCACGATGATGATCATGACGATGATCACGATCACGACGACGATCATGATGGTGGCCCGAGGACTGGCATCGACCGCGAATTCACGGCATTTTCGGGTGCGCTCGGCGTCGTCTATCAGGGTGTTGAAGGCATCCGCGTCGGCATCAACGGCTCGCGCGCCGAACGTGCGCCAAGCGCCGAGGAGCTGTTCTCGCTACCGGACGTGCCTCACATTGCCACGCAGGCCATCGAAGTCGGCGACCCCGATCTCGAAATCGAAAGCGCTTGGGGTCTGGAAGCCTTTGCCCGCGGCAGCATCGGCGCAGGTACCTTCAGCCTGACGGTCTTCAAGCAGTGGTTCGACAACTACATCTTCCTGAGTGACACCGGCGAGGAAGAGGATGATTTTCCGGTATTCGAATATCTTCAGCAGGATGCTGACTTCTTCGGGGTCGAAGCGGACCTGAGCTACCCCGTCATCGACACTGCCGGCTTTCGCCTGCTGACCGATCTGCGCGCCTCTTACGTCCGGGCGGAACTGGTCGATGGCACCGCCGTGCCGCGCATCCCGCCGCTGAGCCTGCTCGGCGCGCTGGAAGCCCAGACCGATGCCTTCGACGTGCGCGGCGAAGTGCAGTGGTTCGACGGCCAGGACCGGGTGACAGCGTTCGAAACCGAAACCGACGGCTTCACGCTGGTGAATGCGGTGGTCGCCTGGCGTCCGCTGGCGGGCAACCAGAACGTGACCGTGCAACTGGCTGCTGACAACATCTTCGACGTCAACGGCCGCCGCCATGCCAGCTTTACCAAGGACTTCGTTCCGCTGGTGGGCCGCAACTTCCGCGCCAGCGTGCGGATGAGCTTCTAAAGGAGCAGCCACACAGGCACGGGCGGTCGGGGGAAGACCCGGCCGCCCGGCTTTGCGCGCATCAGGCGGTGGCGGCGCGGGCGATGATCCATATCTCGGCGACGAGGCTGAAACCGAACAGGGTCAGCACCGCGCTCACCATCCTGAAACTGGCGAGCCGCTGGCCCCGTCCCGGATCGAGCGGGAAGACCGAGCGCAGCAGCAGCACCACATCGCGCGCGTGCAGAACCAGCCAGGCGGCGCACAGCAGCGAACAGGCACTGAGCAGCGGCAGGACGATCTGGAGCTCGGCAAGGGTCATGGCAGGCCTTTCGGGGCTAGGCCCCCTCCAGTCCCCCAACGGGCGGGCCCCGCCGCCGTTCCGCAATCCGCCCCACCCCTGCCGTGATCCGCGGCAAAATCAGTCCTCGACCGCGAAGGTCAGTTCGGCGTGCTCCTCCAGCCGCTTGACCAGATCCTCGCCGAGGAAGCTCCCCGGTGTCCCGATCCCGCCCGGCTTGTCGCAGGACAATAGCGCAATCGCGGTCTCGCTCAGCATCCGGCAGGTCGAGCCGTAACCCGGATCGTAGCGGCCCTTGACCCCGAATTGCAGTCGCTCCCCGGTCGGCATGTCGGCGACGAAGACGACATCGTAGAAGCCGTTCTCGCGCTCCTCCTTGCTTGGCCCTTCGCCGGGCTTGAGCGGCTTGGCACCGAACGGGTTCTTCATGAATTCCAGCGCGGCATTGGCGGCCGCCTTGCCCGCCTCGCCGGGGCTGGTCAGCATCATCTCGTCATATTGGAAGTCCGCACCGTAAGGATGGCCGAGCAAGAAGTTTGTCCGGTGGACGTTCTTGGTGTTGATCGGCGCCATCACGAAAGGCGCGGCCCACTTGCCCAGGTCCTCTTCATAGGACGGGATCATGCCCGAAGGCTGGTCCGGCCCGTCGAAGCCCGGTGTCAGCGCGAAGGGATTGCGCAGCACATTGATCAGCGAGGGGTTCCGCGCTGCCGCCTTCATCGTCGCGCCGAGGCTGGCGGCGGTCCCGCCCGAAAAGGTGCCCTGCATCGCTCGCACCCGGCCGCGGATTCGCGGGGCAGGCTTGCCGAAACGCTCCACGCAGGCCTTCTGCGTCATCATGACCCCCAGATCGAAGGGGATCGAATCGAACCCGCTGGAAAAGCAGATGCGCGCGCCCGAGGCTTCAGCGGCCGCCTGATGCTCGGCGATCTTCTGCGCCATCCATGCCGGTTCCCCGCACAGGTCGGCATAATCGGTGCCGGTGGCAACGCAGGCGGCGACCAGCTTGTCGCCGTAAAGCTGATACGGGCCGACCGTGGTCAGCACGACCCTGCTGCGCTGGCACATGGCTTCGAGGTCGGAGCTGCTGTCGGCATCGGCGACCACCAGCGCGGTGGTGGCGGGCGCGGCGATAAGGTCGCGGACCTCCTCCAGCTTGGCAAGGCTGCGACCCGCCATCGCCCATTTCGGCCCATCCGCGCGCGCGCCGTAATGCGCGGCGAGATATTCCGCCACCAGCCGCCCGGTGTAACCGGTGGCGCCATAGACGATAATGTCGAATTCGCGCGGTGTGCTCATGATTGGTCCCTCTTTCCGTTCGCCCTGATATGGCTGGTCCGGCGAAATCCGGGGCCGAAGGGCTGTTGTTGCTTGCTTGGCTTTGAACAGGAAAAACCGCGTTGGGGCAATGCCCGGCAGCGCACGGGGCCGAGCGCACAAGCGGGCGAGAAACGTTCCTTGCGAAGGTGGCGAAAGTGGCGAAGTTGACAGTGCGACAAGCACCCGGCTTGCCGATTTGCTGATGCAAGTGAACAGGTTGCACGCCAATATCGAAGGTGACAGATTGCTCGCCTCGGGGGGCGGTATTCCGGGAAATGGCATGAAGCGATATGGCGTCTACCCTGTCGCGCGCCGCTGCGGGTAGGAAAGCAGTCAAACGACGCGCCGTGAAGCCGTGCCCTTGCCTAGAGTTTGGGCAGGGTAACCCCGCGCTGGCCCATATATTTGCCCGCGCGGTCCTTGTAGCTGGTCTCGCAGCGTTCGTTTCCTTTCAGGAACAGGAACTGGCACGCGCCTTCATTGGCATAGATCTTGGCGGGCAGCGGTGTGGTGTTGGAGAACTCGAGCGTCACGTGGCCTTCCCAGCCCGGCTCCAGCGGGGTGACGTTCACGATGATCCCGCAGCGGGCATAGGTGCTCTTGCCCAGACAGATCACCAGCACGTCTTCTGGCACGCGGAAATATTCGACCGTGCGGGCCAGCGCGAAGGAGTTGGGAGGGATGATGCAGACATCGGTTTCGCGGTCAACAAAGCTGTCCGGATCGAACGCCTTGGGATCGACCACCGAGGAATTGACATTGGTGAAGATCTTGAACTCCGGCGCCACCCGCGCGTCATAGCCATAAGACGACAGGCCGTAGGAGATCACCCCGTCGCGCCGCTGCGCTTCGACAAAAGGCTCGATCATCGCGTGTTCGAGCGCCTGGGTACGGATCCATATGTCGGAAAGAATCGCCATGCAGCGGGGATTCCCGATGCCGCGCGCAGGGGCAAGGGCAGGGACCGCGATATCCCCCTTTGCCTGAAAACCCTGTCCATTATGCCGCCATTTGCGCCACGAGCTGCCGTTCGGCTATCGACCCCTGTGTGGACGGTTGGAACACCAAATCCCCACGCTTTAAATTGTGCCTG
>DAIQNP010000201.1:0-5356 GCA_036788335.1 Erythrobacter sp. | reverse complement strand
GTCTTGCCCATCCCCGGACGCCCGGCGAGGATCACGAGGTCGGAATTGTGCAGGCCCGATGTCTTGCTGTCGATCGTGGCGAGCCCAGTGGTCTTGCCCGACAGGCCGCCGCCCGAATTCATCGCGGCTTCGGCCATCTTGATCGCGGTCAGCGCGGCTTCGCGGAACGTCGCCGCCTCGCGCCCGGTCGCCGCGCCTTCGGCCACGCGGAACAGGTCGGCTTCGGCCTGCGCGATGCGGTCCATCGGCGAGGTGTCCTGCGAGGTGTCGAGCGCGCCTTCGACCAGCCCGCGACCGACGCTGACCAGCTCGCGCAGCAGGGCCAGGTCGTAGATTTGCTGCGCCAGTTCGCGCGGGGCGAGCAAGCCTGCGCCGCTGGCAGTCAATTGCGCCAGATAGGAGGTGCCGCCCAGTTCCTTGAGCGCCTCGTCCGCCTCGAAATAGGGGCGCAAGGTCACCGGGGAGGCGGTGGCGTTGCGTTCGATCAGCACCAGCACGCGTTCGTAGATGCGGGCATGGAGCGGCTCGAAGAAATGCTCGGCGCGTATGGGAACCTGCAATTCCTCAATCACCCGGTTGTCGATCAGCACCGCGCCGAGGAACGCCGCTTCCGCTTCCAGGTTGGAGGGCAGCTTGCGTAACGCGACGTCGTTGGCGGGCTCCGCCGCCTTGAAGGGAGTGACTTTTTCGGGTTCGGCCATCCGGTCTGATGCGCAGGAGCACGCCCCTCGCGCAAGAGCGAAAGGCGGCAAATTTTTTTGGGCACGCTGTGGATAGCGGGGAGGAATCACCGAAGTGCTTGAAGTGCGGCCCCTCCATCTGCGAAGGCAGGGCGCATGGCACAACCGCCGCCCGATTCCCTGCCCGTTTCATCCGCCGCCGGAGCCTCCGGCGCGTACCGGATCGCCCACGTGACGCTCGACGAGGCCACGATCCTGTGGCGCAATGCCGATGTCGAACAGGAGCGCCGGGTCGCGATCTACGACCTGATCGAGGAAAACTGCTTCAAGCCGCTGCGCAGCACCGAACGCGGGGCGCGGGGTCCGTTCCGCCTGCACTTGTCGGTCACCGACGGGCGGTTGGTGATGGATATCAGCGATGAAGCCGAGGAGCTGCTTGAAACCCTGCTCATCGGCATGGCCCGCTTCCGCCGCCCCATCCGTGAATATTTCGCCATCTGCGACAGCTATTACCAGGCGATTCGCAAGGCTACCCCGTCCGAGATCGAGACCATCGACATGGCCCGGCGCGGGATCCACAACAACGCCGCCGAACTGCTGATGGAGCGGCTGGACGGCAAGGTCGAAACCGATTTCGCCACGGCACGGCGGTTGTTCACGCTGATCTGCGTGCTCCACATCAAGGGCTGAAGGGCCCACAGGTTGAAGGACAGGGCACATGGCGCGGGGGCGCAACGGGAAAACGCGCGGCAAGACGCGGGGTGCCGCGCGGCGATGGGGTTTGCGGCTGGCGGCGCTTGGCGCGCTGTTTGCGCTCGCCTTTGCGGTGTGGCTGTGGTGGGACATGCGCAGCTGGCGTCCGGACGAGGGACGCTATCCCGAACAGGGCGCGGTGATCCCGGCAGCCACCCCCGGCGTGCGCTTCGAAACCATCCGCGCGCTGGGCGGGGCCTTCGTCTATCTCGAACTGCCGGGCACAGGCGGGCCGCCCGATCCGGGATTTTCGGCGCGGATGAAAGCGGCGCTGGATGCCGGGCTGAGGGTCGGGGTGGTCCATCCCTTTGACCCCTGCCTGCCGGCCGATCCGCAATCGGCCAGCTTTTCTCGCCTCGTCCCGCGCGAGGCCGACCTGCTGCCGCCCGCGCTGGCGCTGACCCGGTTGGCCGATGCCTGCGAGCCGGGGGTGAGCGACGCGGCGGTCGAAAGCGAACTGATGACGCTGATCAACCAGATCGAGATCCACGCCGGGCGGCCCGCGCTGCTGAAGCTTGGCCGCGGGTTCGAACAACGCCACAAGGTCGCCACCATGCTGGAGCGCAATCTGTGGCTGGTGCGCGACCGGGCGCGGCCCGACTATGCCGGGCGGCCGTGGCTGCTATGGAGCGCCAATGGCGCGTTGGTGAGCGAAGCCAGCGAGGACCCGCTGGAATGGGTGGTGGTGCAGAAGTGACCGTGATGCCGGAGCAGGAAACCGCCCTCATCAAGGCTGCCTTCGAAGCGGCGGGCCAAGCCTATGCGCCCTATTCCGATTACCCCGTCGGCGCGGCGCTGCTGTTCGATGACGGCGCGGTGATCACCGGCTGCAATGTCGAGAATGCAAGCTATGGCCTCGCGCTCTGCGCCGAGACTGTCGCGGTCGCCAAGGCGCTGGGCGAAGGGCGGCGTGGCGGGTTGGTCGCGGTCGCGGTGGTGGGCTTGAAGGCCGACGCCGAGCCGATCACGCCGTGCGGCCGCTGCCGCCAGGTGCTCAACGAAGTCGCAGCATTGGGCAGGACCGATCCGCTGGTGCTGTGCGTCAGCAAGGATGGCGTGCGGCGCATCACGCTGTCTGCGCTATTGCCGCACGCCTTCGGGCCGTCGCACCTCGGCTAGACGGCGGGCCTAGAGGTCCTTGCCCTCAAGCCACTCCGCCAGCGCGGCGAGGCAATCGCGCGCCAGCAGCTTGCAGCGCTCCGGTGACCAGCCCTGTTCGGGTTCGGGGAAGTCGGCCAGATCCTTGTAGGGCATCTCCAACGTCATCGCGACCGCGCCGAAGCGTTCGGCGACCTGATTGGTGCTCATCGACAGGTTCGCGCTGCCGGGCCGTGCCTTGGGATAGCCGAGCTTGGTCTGGAAATCGGGCGTGCGGCGGTCGAGGATGCGCTGGTAGCGGTAATATCCCTCGCCCTGCGCTTCGTTCCAGGAGGGAATGCCTTCGAACCCGGCCACGAAGACCGCCGGGATCGCCTCGTCGGCGTGGACGTCGATCGCGAAGTCGACCCCGGTCGCGTCCATCCGGTTGCGGATCGCCAGCACCTCGGGCGAGCGTTCGGGGGTGGGATCGGCCCATTCGCGATTGAGGTTGGTGCCAACCGCATTGGTGCGCAAATGCCCGCGCCGCGAACCATCGGGGTTGCAATTGGGGACGATATGGATGCGACAGGCCTTGCGCAGTGCGCGCGCCACCGGATCGGCGGGATCGGTCAGGCATTCCAGCGCGCCTTCGATCCACCATTCGGCCTGCGTCTCGCCCGGATGCTGGCGGGCGTAGAACCACACCTGCGTGTCGCCCTCGCCCAGTTCGAGGCAATCGAGCGGCTGGCCATCGAGCGTGGTGCCCAGCCGCACCAGATCCACGCCTTCGCTCAGCGCAGCCTCGGCGATCAGGTCGTGGTGCCGCTCCATCGAAAAAGGCGCGAAATAGGCGAACCAGCACAGGTCCGATGCAGGCTGGTAGCGGATCGTCAGAGTGCCGCCCTCCTCGTCCTTGTCGAAGGTGCTCGCCGCGCGCGCCCAGTATTCGCGATCTTCGGACACGCAGGCGTTGTAATCGGGCCAGCCGCCCGGATAGGCGCTGGCACCGAGACCGGTGAGCTTGAGCACCACCTCCTCGCCCGCGCTGGCGCAGACGCGGAAATGGAACCACTGGAAAAACTCGGATTCGGTATCGCGCCGGATCGCAAGGCGCGCGGTGCGCCCTTCGATTCCCAGCACGTCGATATTGCCGCTGTCGAAACCGGCATCAATAAACATCTGGCTCATCGGGTTCCTTGAAGGTTCTTCACGTCGATGGTGACGGTCTCGCCATTGCCACCCGGGAAGTCGCGGAACAAGGCCGCCGCCAGCGCGCGGGCGCTGGTGTCGATTGCGGAGTAGGGCGATTTGATCCCGGTCGCCAATTGCGCGCGCCCTTCCCACAGGGTGGTGTCATCGTCGCGGGTGATGCGCACTTCAAGCTGGGTCAAGGCGCTCGGCCCCTCGCTCCCGCCGCCCAGATTGATGCCGACCCCAAGGCCCGCGCCCGTGCCGAAGCTGCCGGTCTGCCCGCCAACCCCGACACTGACCGGCCCTCGCCCGCCTTCGGTGGCAGCGGCGATCGGGTTGCGGCTGGTGCGCACAGCAGCAACCTGGATTCCGCGTCCTTCCTGCGCGACAATGGTGTACCCCAGCCCTTGCAACTCGCGCTCGACTGCGGCCTTCATGGCGGTCTTCGCATTGGCATTCGACACATCGTCGGGGAAATAGACGAGGACCGGCCCCTGTCCCAGCCCGGCGCGGTCGTCCGCGACGAAGCGGGTGACTTCGACCGGGCCGGTATAAGGCGAGGTCGCGCAGGCAGACAGCCCCAGCGCGGCGGCGGCGAGAGCGATGACAGGGGCGAAAACGGGTAGCCGGATGGGCCGGAGGAAGGCTTGACGGATGGGGGGCATGGCGGGGGTCCTTTGCTCTCTCTGCTAGTGATTATAGGGTGTGCGCACAAATCTGCACAAAATCTGTGCGGAAATGCGAAAATCTGCGGCAGATTGAGATTTTGTCAGTGCCAGACTGCTAGGGACGGCGACCATGACGAACACGAATCCACGCGCGGATACGGCGCGAACACCCGTCCTGGTGACCGGCGGTGCCGGCTATATCGGCAGCCACGCCGTGCTCGCCCTGACCGATGCCGGTTGGCCGGTGGCGGTGATCGACAACCTGTCGACCGGCTTCCGCTTCGCCATTCCCGACGGCGTGCCGCTGTATGAAGGCGATATCGAGGATGCGGACCTGCTGGCGCGGATCTTCGCCGAACAGGGCATGGGCGGCGGGCGCGGCGCAATCATGCATTTTGCCGGCTCGATCGTGGTGCCCGAAAGCGTATCCGACCCGCTGAAATACTACCATAACAACACGGTCAAAAGCCGCGCGCTGATCGCGGCGGCGGTGGCGGCGGGCGTGCCGCATTTCATCTTTTCCTCGACCGCGGCGGTTTACGGGATGCCCGAGCTGTCCCCCGCTTCCCCCGGCGTCAGCGAACTCACCCCGCAGCGCCCGATCAATCCCTATGGCTGGTCCAAGCTGATGACCGAACAGATGCTGGCGGACACCGCCGCTGCCCATCCGATCAATTGCGGCGTGCTGCGCTACTTCAATGTCGCAGGGGCCGATCCGCAGGCGCGCAGCGGGCAGTCGACGGCGGGCGCGACCCACCTGATCAAGGTCGCCATCGAAGCCGCGCTGGGCAAGCGCGACTTCGTCAGCGTCTATGGCACCGATTATGCCACGCCCGACGGCACCGGGGTGCGCGACTACATCCACGTCACCGATCTTGCCGCAGCCCATGTGCTGACGCTGGCGGCGCTGGTGGCCGATCCGACGCGGTCGCTGACGATGAATTGCGGTTACGGGCGCGGGTTTTCGGTGATGGAGGTGCTCGA
>DAIQNP010000200.1:0-5367 GCA_036788335.1 Erythrobacter sp. | reverse complement strand
TCGGTGAGCTGAAATTGTCCTTGCATGGCGAAGGCCTCTAACCGGCTTGTGGCCCTTAGAAAAGTCCGGCGGGCGGCTGGCCGGTCAGGAAATTTGCCATGGCGGGTGCAAATTGCGTAACCAGTGCGGCCTTCGGGAGCGTAGAAGAGGGCATGGCCGCCACCGCAACCCCCCGCCTGATACTCGTCTACAACGCCGATGGCGGGCTGCTCAATGCATTCAAGGATATGGTGCACAAGGCAGTGCAGCCGGCCAGCTATCCCTGTTCGCTGTGCGCGCTGAGTTACGGGACCTTCGCGATGGAGGGGGAATGGCGCGATTTTCTCGATGCCCTGCCGCACGACAAGGTGTTCCATCATCGCGACGATTTTGTGCAAAGCCATCCCGGCATGACGGTTGCGCTACCGGCGATCCTGATCGCGCAGGGCGATGCGCCTGCCGAAGTGCTGATCGGTGCGGCCGAGCTCGATTCGCTACCCGATCTGGCTGCCTTGATCGCCCTGATGAAAGATCGGCTGGGAATGGCGACTCAGGTCTGAGCGGGCGGGCCAGCAAGTACCGCTTCGGCTTCGATCTCGACCCGCCATTCAGGCCGGCACAGCCATGCCACCCCTGCCATCGTGGCAGCCGGACGAGCCGCACCGAAGAACCGGGCATGGATCGCGCCAACTGCGTTCTGGTCTTCGGGATCGGTCAGCAGCATCC
Source organism: Erythrobacter sp. (assembly GCA_036788335.1). Lineage (GTDB taxonomy): Bacteria > Pseudomonadota > Alphaproteobacteria > Sphingomonadales > Sphingomonadaceae > Erythrobacter. The sequence continues at coordinate 4,662 of DAIQNP010000200.1, read as the reverse complement.
GGGTCCGCACCACATCCTCAGCGCGGCCGCCGAGTTCTTCGATTGCGGCAAGGATGATGGCGCAGCAGCGTTCCGCCTGAGCGCCTGCGTCGCCCAAGGTCGTCGAACCGTCAGGCTCGACCGGGCCGGTGCCGGCGACGATGATGCGATTGCCGACCCGCACCGCTCGCGCAAAGCCGAAACTGGTTTCGAAGGGCGAGCCGGAGCTGGCTCTGGTCCGGTCGGTCACCCGCAGGTGATTTCAACGATGCTCATGGCGTCATCGTAGCGCACGTTCACCCGGTCCTGCCGGTAATCCATCGTCCATGCCGAACGGGGCGGCCCCCAGCGCAAGGCCCGCGCGCCGCTGGCCTTGAGTATTGCCGCGCCCGCTGCCTGATCTGCGGATTGGCCGACATGGGACTGGACCGTCCCGGCATCGCAGATCATCGCCGCCGCGTTGTCGGGCGGCCCGGCTGCCTCGCCGACCGCAGGATTGCTCCCGGTCGCCATGCAGCCGCCCAGACTTGCCGCCACCAGCATTGCCATCACCTGCTTCATCTCGTCCCCTCTCGACCGGCAAGCCGGCTGCTGGCTGCAAACCCGCCGCGACCCGGCAAGACTAGTCGCTTTCAAAATGCAGGTAGTTCTTGTTGAACATGGCAAACTCGCGCAGCTGCGCGAAGTCAGGAAAGCGCAGGTGACGATCGGCCAGTTCGATCAGCCCTTCGCGCCGCAACTCCTGCAAGGTGCGGTTGATATGGACCGGACTGATCCCGCTTGCTTCGGCAAGGTGCTGCTGGGTAATCGGCAAGTGAAAACAGTGATCCTGCGCCAGCCCCACCGCCTTCAGCCGCTGATAGAGTTCGATGAACAGATGCGCCAGCCGCTCGCTGGCCGAACGCTGGCCCATCGACACCAGCCATTCGCGCATGATCGATGAGGTCACCATTTCATGCCAAAGCATCGCCCGGATCAAATGCGGGCGCGCGTCGATCACCTGGTGCAGCGTGACCGGATCGATGTCGTAATAGCGCACCCGCGTCAGTGCCCCGATCGAGTGATCGAGCGCCCGCACGATATAGACATTGAGGTCGCAGAAATCGCCGGGAAGGAAAAACCCGACGATCTGACGCCGCCCGTCGGGCAGGTCCTTGTAACGGCAGGCCCAGCCCGACACCAACAGGCGGATCACCGTCGGATTGTCACCTTCGCGCGCCAGATCCTCGCGCGCCGCCTTTTCAATCGGAGGGCCGCTCACCAGACGCGTCAGCGCGTGGCGATCATCCTCAGACAACGGCATGTAGCGTTCGAGCAAGAGCAGCAGAGGCTCGACATGAGAAAGGACTGCTGCGCGCATCGCCGAATTGTTCCCCGTTTAGGGGTGCGATTTCGCAGGTCAGCGCGCGCGCTTCTCTAACATATGTCAGCGCCGCCGCGTCCAATCGGTTTCGGGCGCGATTGCCGCGCCCGCTGAGCGCGCCAAGGGGGACCGTCAGTATGTCGCGGGCGGATCGCTCGCCGGAAAGCTCTGGTCGCTGGCTTCGTCGGTCTCGTTCCATTCACGCGGGGGATCGCGCATGGCTTCCGGACCCGAATCGCGCACTGCCGAACCATCGTCATGCGGCTGGTCGTCGGCAAAGGCTGCATGGCCCGCATTATCGCGCTGCCGAAGCCACGCAAGGGCAAGATAGCCGAGCCCGCCAAGGGCCGAAAGGATCAGAAGGCTACGCACAGGGCTTCTCCGTGGTTCAGGTGTTCTTGTCGTCGACATGCTCGGGCTTGCCCTTGCGGCTGGTGCTGGCCAGTTCCTCGAGTTCGCTCTCGGTCATCGATGTCAGCATCGAAAGCGATGCACCCTCGAGATCGCCCTTGTCGGTGTCTCCGCGTTTGGCGGACAGGGCAGCCCCGGCAGCTTTTTGCTGGGCCTTGGATTTTGCCGGCATGGATGCTCTCCTCGATAACTGGCCCGGACCTTAGGCACGCGCGCAAGACCGGCTCTAAATTGAGTTAGCGGCGGCGATGATTACAGGCGCGGTCCGTCGCTGCGTTCATCCCTTCTGCCGTCATCCGTCGCTACTGGTGCGGCGCGAATCGGCGATCACGCTGAAAGTCGCATCGGTTTCGAGCACCACACGGTCGAGATGTTCCAGCCGTTCGAACCCGTGGTCGCGCAGGGCAGCCATCACCTCGGCGCGGCTGACCCGCTCGTCGGCCATGACAGAATCGCAAAAGCGCCCGCCCTCGACCAGAGTCGCAGGCTGTGCCTTCACCAGTCGAGCAAGCCACGCGAACCGCCGCACGCCCCACGTCAGGGAAAATTGCAAGACGAGCAAGCTTGCCATTGCCAGCGCACCTTCCGCCCAGCTGACATCGTCCAGCAAGATCATCGAGGCGCTGATCGATCCGAGCGTGACCGTCACCACCCAGTCGAAATTGTTCATCTGCGAGGTGGACCGCTTGCCTGACAGCCGGACGAAAGCGATGATCGTGATGTACGTCAGGACGCTTGTCAGCAGGATGCTCCATCCATCGTCAAGGCCGAGAATATTCATGGTCGGTGCGCTCTCTCCGATCGCATGCGCGACCGTCGATCGGTCCGCCGCAGTCCCCACTCGTCCAATGGGTCAGCCGTGCGCGGGTTCCGGTCGGGCGATGGAACGGCACGCGGTCAGGGCACGTTCTGTCGCATATGGAATATATCGACGCTGAATCACCGCCGGGGCGACGACCGCCCTTCCCTGCCTTCGACCGAAAACCGCTCGCCCAGTCGCTGCGCGATCATATCGCAGCTGGTGATTTTCCTTGTGTTGGCGCAAAGTCGGCGCTCGCGCGCGGGACGCTACGGGTCGTTACCGCATGGTCGTTGGACAGCGGCTGGGACGACTTGCGCATACACCGAAAGCTACTCGACTGGAGCGCCGCGTATCGCGCGGATAGGGAGGGATTGCGCAGTCTTGCGGTGGTCTTTGCAGGGCCATGCGATCTCGATGAAGCAGAGTTCGAACGGCTGATGTGGCAAAGGCTGCAATCCTTTGCCGACAAGGACGAATGGCTAGGCCAGCCCTATGATGCGCGGGTCAGCAGCGATCCCGAGGACCCGCATTTCTCGCTCAGCTTCGGGGGCGAGGGGTATTTTGTGGTTGGCCTGCATCCTCAAGCCTCGCGCCCGGCACGCCGCACGCCGCATCCCACGCTGGTGTTCAACCTGCACGAACAATTCGAGCGCCTGCGCACGGAAAACCGTTACGACCGGATGCGCGAAGCGATCATGAGCCGTGATATCAAATTGGCTGGCGGGCCGAATCCCATGCTGGCCAGTCACGGCGAAGCCAGCGCGGCCGCGCAATATAGCGGGCGGATTGTGGGCGAGGATTGGCGCTGTCCGTTCAGCGACCGGCGCGCGGGGTCGTGATGCAGCGCATCGCGCCGCGCAGCGGCACGGCGGTAACGCTGGAACCCGGCGACATGTTGACCGTGATCGACCCCGACGGCGGGCAGGTCAGCGACCTGGTCGCCTACGCGCGGCAGGACGTGCGTGAGGTGCTCTCGAATGGGCGAACTTTCGACCTTGAGGAGACAGTCCGGCTGACCTCCGGACACAAGCTGTGGTCGAACCGGTCTCGGCCGATGCTGGAGATCACTCAGGACACCGCCAAACAGCACGATTTCCTGCTGACCCCCTGTTCCGAAGACACCTTCCGCCACTTCTATCCCGACAAGCCGGTGCATCGCGGCTGCTTCGGCAATCTGGCCGCTGCACTGGCGCCCTACGGTATCGAGCCGGATGCGATCCCGACCGCGTTCAATATATTCATGAATGTCCCTATCGGTTCGGATGGCCGGATCACAGTCGAACCGCCGACCACCCGCGCCGGGGACCGCATCGCCTTTCGCGCGCTGATGCCGCTGATCGTCGGGATCACCGCCTGTTCGGCCTATGCCTCGAACGGGGGCAGTTTCAAGCCGATCGACATCACCATCACGCAAGGAGAACGCTCATGACCCGCCTGACAGCCATTGCCCTTAACGCTACGCTCAAGCCCGGCAACGGCGAGCCGTCGTCGACCGACGCTATGATCTCCGTGCTGAAGGCAAAGCTCGCTCAGCACGATGTCGACCTGACCGAAACCATCCGGCTGGCTGACCACGACATCAAGCCCGGCGTCACCTCCGACGAAGGCGAAGGCGATGCCTGGCCCGCCATCCGCGCCAAGATCCTGGCGCACGACATTCTGGTGTTCGGAACCCCGATCTGGCTAGGCCAGACCTCCAGTGTAGCCAAGCGCGCGCTCGAACGGATGGATGCCTTCCTCGGCGAAACCGACGAAAAGGGCCGGATGCCGAGCTTTTCCAAAGTCGCGGTGGTGGCCGTCGTCGGCAACGAGGACGGGGCGCACAATGTGTCGGCCAGCGTTTATCAGGCGCTGGGCGATACCGGCTGGACAATTCCGGCCTCGGCGACCTGTTACTGGGTGGGCGAAGCGATGGGCTCGACCGATTTCAAGGAACTCAAAGAAACCCCCGACAAGGTCGATCAGACTGCGGCGATGGTGGCGGCAAATGCCGCACACCTCGCCCGATTGCTGAAACAGGACAATTATCCCGGCTCCTGAAGTCCTTCAAAGGAGCGGCTTGCCGCCGGTTACCGCGATGGTCGCACCTGAGATATAACTCGCCTCG
>DAIQNP010000199.1:0-5396 GCA_036788335.1 Erythrobacter sp. | reverse complement strand
CCGGTCGCTTGTCCTCAACCAGCAGGCGGTCCATCGTCCGCGCCATTTCGCGGGCGAGGGCGAGCCGCGCACGGTCCGGCAAGGGCTCAAGCCCGTCGGCAGCGCGCTCCTCGGCGATCAGGTTCGCCAGCTGGAGCCAACGCCGCACCGGATCGGCCGCCGGGGGAAGGTCGGATGCACCCAGCGGATCGAGCAGCGCGCCCAGCTTCTCGTCGAGATCGAGATCGCCGACCGTGACCATGCGCGGCATCAGCAGCCCGGCGCGCTCGTTTGCCCCGGCATGGCGGATGAAGGCTTCGGACAAGGTGCGCGCCGCACGGCTCGAGGGGACCAGCAGCGTCAGCCGGGCGAGACCGACGTCGGGTTGGCGGTAGCGCGGCACGATCCCGGCCACCAGCGCATCGGCAAAGCCCCGGTGGGCGGCGATGGAGAACACCCGCGGGCGCAGCCGGACCGGCTCAGCCACGCTGGAGCGCTTCTTCGGTCGGGCGGATCGCCTGCGGGGTACCGACCTCGAACCACAACCCGCTGAACGACAGACCGAACAGGCGTCCTTCCGCGACCGCACGATTCCACAAAAGGTTGGTCGAAAACGGACCCTCTGGCGCGTCCCGCAGCAGGCGGTGGGAGACCAGCTGGATGCCGGTGAAGATGAACGGCGCGATCCGCCCGGCCTCGCGCCGCGACAGCCGCCCCAATGGGTCCATGTGGAAATCGCCGAGCCCGGTGAAATTGGCCGCGCGAATATGCGGCACCAGCAGCAGCAGCGCGTCCATCGCCGCCGGGTCCCAGCGGTGCGACAATTCCACGAAGGCGTTGTTAGGGCCGTCGAGCCAGATATTGTCGGCATTCAACGCGAAGAACGGATCGGGCAGTTGACCCAGCGCCTTGATCATCCCGCCGCCGGTCTCGAGCAATTGCGTGCGCTCATCGGAAACCGTGACCTGCGGCGCCGCCCGTGCAGTGACATGCGCTTCGAGCGCGTCGGCGAGGTAATGGACATTGACCACCGCGCGCGCCACCCCGGCCTCGGCCAGCCGGTCGAGCGCGTGGTCGATCAGCGCCTTGCCTGCCACCCGCACCAGCGGCTTGGGCTGGTGGGCGGTCAGCGGCCGCATCCGCTTGCCCAGCCCGGCGGCGAGGATCATGGCGGTATTGGACGCGAGCGCGCTCATTGCGCGGGCACGCCGTTGGCGCTGCGCAGGTCGTCCGGGATATTGGCGTCGAACCAGTCGGCCACCGGGGCCAGCGCCGGATGAGCGAGATCGCGCTCGAGCATGGCCCAGACCCGCGGGATCAGAGACAGGTATTTGGGCTTGCCGTCGCGCCGGTCGAGCCGGGTGAAAATGCCGACAATCTTGGCATTGCGCTGCGCACCGAGGCAGGCATAGTCGGCGAGAAAATCCTCACTGACCACCCCGGCGGCCTTGGCATAGTGGACCAGCATCGCGGTTTCGAGGTCAACGGCCACAGCGCGCCGCGCGTCCTGCAACAGCGATACAAGATCATAGGCCGGGTGCCCGACCAGCGCGTCCTGAAAATCAATCAGCCCCTGCGGCGCACCCGGCTGCCTGCCCAGCAACATGATGTTCTCGGCATGGTAATCGCGCAGCACAGTGACGCCGGGATCTTGCCTTGCGAGCAATGGAGACAGCACCGTCTCCCATGCCGCGGCATAGCCTTCGGCATCGACCACCAGACCCTGCGCCGAACAGTACCATTCGGTGAACAACGCCGCCTCGCGCTGGTAAGTCGCCGTGTCATAGGGCGCGAACGGTCCCGGAGGCAGGCGGTGGAGCACAGCCAGTGCCTCGACCGCAGCCTGATAGGCGGCGCGTTCGTCCTGCGGGTGCACATCGAGCCAGTCGCGCATCCGGTCGTCGCCGAGATCCTCGGTCAGCACCCAGCCCTTGTCTGCCTGCTCGGCCAGAACCGCGGGCGCGCGCAGGGCGTGATCCGCCAGCCAGCGCGCGACACGGAGGAAGGGTGCGGGGTCCTCGTGCGGCGGCGGGGCGTGCATCAGCATTGCGGTTTCGCCGCTGTCCTGACGCAGACGGAAATAGCGCCGGAACGAAGCATCGCCCGGCAACGGCTCGACCCGCGCCCCAGCCCAGCCCGCATGGGCGGTGAATTCGGCAAGCCCCTGCGGAAGTTCGCTCATGGCATTCGCCCTAACCAGTCTGCGCCGCCCCGGGCAATCGCAATTCGCCCAGCCTCTCCGCTTTCCCCGGCATTTTCGAGCGTGATCGCAAGGCAGCCGGGCTCGTGATTGAAGCCGCCCCCGTTGTCGGGCCATTCGGCCAGAAGCACAGCGCCTTCGCGGTAGTCATCGAGCCCGATCTCGAACAGTTCGTCAGGATGCTCGATGCGGTAAAAATCGGCATGGACAACAGCAAGGCGCAGCGGCGGGGCGGCGTAGGTCTCGATGATGGTGAAGGTCGGCGACGGCACCTCGCCGTCATGGCCCAGACTGGCGAGGATCGCGCGCGCCAGCGTGGTCTTCCCCGCTCCCAGCCCGCCCGACAGCGCCACTACATCGCCCTCGCGCAGCACGGCTGCAATTCGCGCGCCATAGGCCGCCATCGCCGCCAGATCGGGAAGGGTTTCGCGCGCGGCGGTCACGGCAGGCGGATCAGCGCCGTGGTGCCCGACCCCTTGCGGCTGGTGATGTCGAGCGTGCCGTCATGCGCCTCGATCAGCTGCCGGGCGAGCGGAATGCCAAGCCCGGTGCGGCGTTCGGGCTTGCCCGGCTTGCCCCCGCCCTGCACCCTTGCAAGTTCACCGGCGGTCATCCCCCGGCCATTATCGGCAATCACGATTTCGAGCGTCCAGCCCGTCTCCTCGGCCGGACGGCGCAGCTCGATCACGATTCGCCCGCCTTCGGGTGTACCGGTAATGGCATTGTCGAGCAGATTGCCTACCGCCCGGCCCATCTGACGCGGATCGGCTTCGATCACCCGGCCCCGGCGTCCCTTGAGATCGAGGCTCAGCCCGGCAGCGATGATCGTCGCCTCGCGCTCGCGCACCACACCGGTAAGGAACTCCAGCAGATCGAGCCGCTCCTTGCGGATCGGCAACAGCCCCGCCTCGCTTTGCGACAGGTCGAGCACGTTTTCGACCTGTTCGGTCAGTCGCTCGACCGCGCTGAGGATGGCATCGACATATTCGCCGGCCTGCGCCGGGCCCTGCGCTGCGCCGCTTTTCAGCAGTTCGGCATAGCCGCCGATGGTGGTCAGCGGGGTGCGGAATTCATAGGACATGTTGGCGAGGAAATTGGCCTTGACCGCGTCGGCCTCCTCCAGCGCCTCGGCCCGTTCGCGCAACGCCTGTTCGGCATTCTGCGAAGCGGTGATGTCGAGCACGGTGAGCAGCCCGTTGCCGTCGGGCAGCGGGATCCCGGCAAACCGCAGCGTACGCCCGTCGGCCAGCTCGACCTGCCCGCCCTTCTCGCGCCGGTCGAGCGTCGCTGCGCGCACCGCGGCCCCGATCAACCCGGCTTCGTCGGGTCGTACCAGATTGCGCCCGATCGCGCCGAGCAGCTCGTCCGCGCTGGGGTGTTGGTCGAGCAATTCCGGGGTCAGCCCCCAAGTGCCGGCAAAGCTGCGATTCCACAACTGCACCGAGCCATCGGGCGCAAAGATCGCCAATGCTTCGAACAGGCTGTCGAGCGTCGCGGTACGGGTCCGCAGCAAGGTGTCCCGCACCGCCGACAACGCGAGCTGTTCGGTCCGGTCCTCGGCAATCAGCACCAGCCCGCCGTCCGGGGTGGGCTGGGCGACGATCCGCAAATGCGTGCCACCTGGCAGCGGCCAGGCTTCCTCGTGCATCGCGCTCGCCTCGAACCAGCCGAGCCGTTCGCGCCGCCATTCGGGGAAGTCGCGCACCTCGGGGGTGCGCCCGCCCTCGCGTGCCTCGGCCAGGAAGCGTTCGAACGGGGTGCGCGCCTCGATTGCCTCGTCGGTCAGCGCGAACAGGCGGCGGAACGGGCGGTTGGCGAAGGTCAGCCGTTCCTCCCCGTCGAACTGCGCCACCCCGACCGAAAGCTGGTCGAGCATCTTGCGCTGCGCTTCGCGAAAAGCACGAAATTCGCGCGCGACCTGCTGCTGTTCCTCAATGTCGACGGCATAGCCTGCGACGCCTTCATGACCCAGCGGCAGATCGCTGACCCTGAGTGTGCGCCGTTCGCCATGAATGGTCGCGGCGACAATCCGCTCGGCCTTGTCCTGCTGCTGGAGCGAGGCGCGGGCGATGTCGGCAGGCGAGCGGCCGTCCTCTGGCTCGACCAGTTCGATCTGGCCCTGCACCACTTCGGACGCGCTGCCTGCGCCAACGGCATCGACATAGGCCTGGTTGACGAGGCTGAGGCGCATGTTGGTACCGCGAAACCACATCGGCACCGGCGCTGCCTCGATCAGCCCGACCAGCGCAGCGAAATCGCCGGTGGCACGGGCGGCGGCGGCGCGCAGGCGGATCAGTTCCGCCTGGCTGTCAGTGACATCGAACACCCACACCAGCGCTGCCCCGCCGGGCGACACTTGCGGATCGGCGAGCGTGCCGAGGACCGCAAGGCTGCGCCGCGACCCATTGGGCGACAGCGCGAGGCGAAACGGGGCTGCGCTTTTCTGGGTCGCCTGCACCTTGGTCCACAGCGTGTCGAGTTCGGCCTGCGCAAGGCCGCCCGATTGCGGATCGCCATCGGGCGCGGCCAGCTCGCTGAGGTATCTGGGCATAGCGGCAAGGCCGAACAGCCGCGCGAGCCGTTCCGGCCCTTCGATCCGCCCGTCGACCCGCACCAGCAGCGGTACGGCTGGTGCAACATCGAGCAGGGTCTGCATCCGTTTCACTGACAGCTTGAGCGCCTTGGCGCGCTTCATGCTGGCATTGGCTCGCACAGCCACCAGCGCCGCCCCCACCGTCCATGCGGCGAGCAGCAGCGCGATCAGGACCAGGGCAAGAGGCGAGGAATGCATCGCAGTCAGCTATGCGTCCGCGCGCGCCAGTGCAACGGGCAAGCACCGGCCCGCCCCCAGCCGCGTTGCGAAACGCAGCGGGAACGGGCCGGACGTGCGATCAGTAGCGGTAGTGATCGGGCTTGAACGGTCCAGCCTGCGGCACGCCGATGTAGCTGGCCTGCTTGCCCGACAACTGGGTCAGCTTCACGCCCAGCTTTTCGAGGTGGAGAGCGGCGACCTTCTCATCGAGGTGCTTGGGCAGGACGTAGACGTCGTTGTCGTATTCGTCCGCCTTGGTGAACAGTTCGATCTGGGCGAGCGTCTGGTTGGTGAAGCTCGCGCTCATCACGAAGCTCGGGTGGCCGGTGGCACAGCCGAGATTCACCAGCCGGCCCTTGGCGAGGATCAGGATCGACTTGCCATCGGGGAAGGTGACCAGATCGG
>DAIQNP010000198.1:0-5396 GCA_036788335.1 Erythrobacter sp. | reverse complement strand
GTGTCTGTCCGGGTCAGCCCGATCCCGGTCTGCATCACCATCAGCGACAATTGTTCGAGCGCGCCGCGCAGGCTGTTGGCATGGATGGTCGAAAAGCTGCCCGGATGCCCGGTGTTGATTGCGCGCAGGAAGCTGACGCTTTCCGCGCCGCGCAATTCGCCCAGCACGATCCGGTCGGGCCGCAGCCGGAGCGCGGCTTGCAGCAATTCGTTGGCGGTGACCTTGGCTTCGCCCAGTTCGCCCTTGATCGCCACCAGCCCGACGCCGTTTTCGCCCGGCAGTTTCAGTTCCGGCGTATCCTCGACCAGCACCACGCGTTCCTGACGCGGGATCTCGCCCAGCATCGCGTTGAGGAAAGTGGTCTTGCCGGTGCTGGTGCCGCCCGAGATCAGGATCGTGCGGCGGTGGCGGATCGCTTCGCGCAGAAAGGCAATCGGCTGGAATTGCGGATCGGGCAGGTCGATGATGCCCTCACCCACCAGCGGGCCGGTGTCGTAGGCATCGAGCGGCAGGTCGAGGCGCCGGTGACGGCGGATCGCCATGACCCAGTGTTTGCGGCTGGCGGGCGGCCCGCAGAATTGCACGCGCGCGCCATCCGGCAGGGTCGCGCCGAGCAGGGGGTGTTCGCGGTTGATCCCCTGGTGCGAGACCCGCGCGACCTGTTCGGCAAGGCGCTGCACCAGTCGGTCGTCGATCTCCGGCGTCTCGATCCGCTGCATCCCCGGACTGGCGGCATCCTCGACCCAGACCTCGCCGGGGCGGTTGACCATGATCTCGGTCACCGTGTCGCGGTCAAGCCAGCGGCGGAAGGGCGCAAGATAGGCGTCGAGATAGACGCTGCGTTCGGCCACTGGCACGGCGCCGGGTTCGACCTCGCTATTGCCGCTGTCCGCCATCAATCGATGAATGTCCGCGCTCACGCCGCCTGATCCGCTCAGTTGCCGACGGTGCTGAAATCGAGATCGCGGGCGACGAAGATCTTGATCGGCTCGCCCATCCGCACCCGGATGGTGGGGGGAATCTGGCCGGTCTGCTGAACTGCCGAACTGGCGGCCGACTGCGCGCCGCCAGCGACGATCACGCCGCCGACACCGCCGGTTGCGATCGCACCAAGCCCGCCCACCAGCGACAGCAACAGGCCCGATCCGAAGCGCTTGAAGAAGTGGCCGTTAACGTCGCCTTCCAAACCGGTGGTGCCATCGAACCCGACTGCCGGCGACGCGAGGTCGACCGAGGCACCATCGGGCCGGATCAGCCGGGTCCAGACGACATAGGCACGGCGCTGGCCCTGCTCCACGCCCGACTGGTACTGGCCGATCAGCCGCGAGGAACGCGGGATCAGCACGCTGCGGCCATTGAAGCTCTTCACGTCCTGGCTCACCACTGCGCGGACATAGCCGGGCACATCGGTGTTGATCGCGGTTTCGAGGATCGCGGGGATCAGCGTGCCCTGGGTCACCGTGGTGGCAGGATTGACCATCGCCCGAGCCTGCGCCGGCGCGCCGCCGACGCCGCCGATGCGGCTGGCGAAAGCTCCGGCACTGCCGGCGCCGGGCGCACCGCCCACCGCCGCTGCGACCCCTGCCGCGCCCGCCGGAGCCTCGGCCAGGCGGTTCCCGCCAGCCGCACGGCTGCCATCGAAGATCAGGCTGGGGCTGTCATAGGGATTGGCTGCCAACCCGGTGAGCGAGGCCGGGTCGTTGACCAGCACCGGTGCGGGCGCGGGATCGGGCTGCGGCGTGACCGATGCGCCAGCGGCTTGCTGCGCCGGGTCGCTTTCCGGCTGAACCGGATCGACCGAAGCGGCCGCTTGCGGCGGTGCCACAGCGGGATTGCCCACCCCTTCGGCCTGCGAAAGCCGCGCCGAGTTCATGCTCCACAAGGTCACCGCGCCCAGCCCGAACACGATCGCCACCCCGGCGGCCAGTCCCAATCCCTCTGTCTTCGAGCGGCGCTCGGTAACCGCCGGGAAGGCGGCGCGGCTGGCGAGGTCGATAATCTCGGCGGATTCGCGCGTACGCGGATCGACCGCATCGGAACCGGAAGTTTCGCCCTTTTTGGGGGGCAAACGCATGGCAAGGCGCATCACAAGGTCTCCTTGGCAGGACGGACAGGCGTATCGGTCATCGCGAGCCTCGCTTGCGCGGGCTGTCCAGCCCGGCACTGCGGGCCGCCGGCGCAGCGGGGCCGAGATTGGTCAGGGTGGCGGTGTCGCGGCCCGAGCGCAGGACGATCTGCGCCGGCACCCCGTCGACCACCACCATCTCCCCGCGCACCGTGAAATTGACCGGACCTTCCTCGCCCTCGTCGTTCATGATGAGGATCGCGGGGATGGCAACGCCCTTGGGCCAGGTCAGGAACACAGCGTCGCCATCATCATAGGTGCGTGTCGGCAGCAATTCGGGCGATCCGGCCGAGGCCCATTCGAAATTGAGCGTCGCAGGATCGACTTCTGCCGCTGCATCATTGTTGGCGGCCACCTGCGCGGGCGGATTGGCCGCTTCGCGCGCGGCTTCGATCTCGGCAGCGAGCCGTGCTTCCTCGGCGGCCTTTTCCAGTTCGGGATAGCGGAATTGCAGTACATACAGCGGTGCGTTGCGCGGGCTGGCGACCAGATCGAACAGGTAGGTGCGCTTGTCGGTCACCACGGTCATGTTGGTGCGCGCGGCGGGTTCCAGCGGCTTGACGAACAGGATCGACTGCGCCTTGTTGGGCTGCACCTGCCATGACGCGCTATCCCCGATCGCGACGTTCTCGATCGCTTCGTCGGGGCCGAACTTGATGGTGGTCTGGACCAGCACCTTGCCGTCGATCCGCACGACCGTGGCCTCGTCATAGATGCGGGTCTGGAGCCGCTCGTCCTGCGCGTGGCCGGGGGCGGCGAGCGCAAGGGCAGCAGCGGCGGGAAGGATCAGCCGAAGAAGGCCGGGGCGGGTCATTGGTAGGTCTCCGAAGGGGTCGTGCTGGCCTTGGTCGCGGGCGCGGCGGAGGCGGCGGTGCCCGTTCCGGCCGAGCGGAAACGGTTGCCGATGCCGCGGGTGCGCGAGGTGGCGGGATTGAGCGGGACGACCTGCCCGTCGGTGCCCGCGGTCGCATAGATCCGGGTCTCGCGGGTTGCGCCGCTCGCCGGGCCGGTGTCGTTGGCGGCCATTACCACCGGCGCGGCGCCGACATCGAGGCGGCGCTGGCTGGCCTGCGCGGTGGCGGGCACAGCCTGTGCAGCGCGGTCGAAACCGGCGGCGGTGGCGGCCGGAGCGGCAGCGCGCGCGGCGGCCTCGCTCCGCGCCGATCCCGCGTCCTTGTCGGGCACCAGCCCGAACACCTGCCAGCCCGACACCATCGTCGAGGCGACCTTGAGCGCGAGGAACATCAGCGCGACGTGCACCGCGCCAACCAGGAAGAACGCCATCGCCGCCTGCTGGTCGATCTGTCCCGGCACCGCCACCAGTGCAGCGAGGATCGGTACGGCCAGTTCGAGCATGATCGACCCGCCCAGCACAGCGAACAGCGGCGCCATCGCCAGCATCACCAGTGCCTTGAGCCAGCCAGTGAACAGTCCGCGTGTTCCGTCGAACAATGCCAGGACCACGAAGATCGGCCCCACCGCCAGCAGCAGCGCCAGCGCGATCCGGGCCGTCACCAGCAGGCCCACCGTGCCGAGCAGCAGCAGCATCGCGCCGAGCCACATCATGCCCGGCGGGGAGAAGGTGTTGATATCCTTGGCATCCCCGCTCGCCTGCTGGATCGCGAGGAACACCACGTCGAGTTTCTGCGCGAAGGTGGCGGTGGCGGATCCATCCGTCCCGGTGAGGATGCCAGCGATCTGGTCCGGCCCGCCGATGAAGATGTTGTAGAACAGCGTCGAAAACGCAGCAAAGCTGGTCGCGAATGTCAGCACCAGCCCCAGCGTCATCATCTTGGGCAGCAGCGCCCGCACCGACAGGTTGGCGCGCCCGAGCATCAGCGAAATGCCGAAGAACCCGACATAGAGCACCAGCATCAGCGTCAGCGCGAAGGCGAGCTGGCCGTCGGTCCCGAACAGGCGGTTGAACGCCTGTTCGGACACGCCGCTGGCGATGCAGTCGACTGCGGTCAGCGCCGCGGCGACGCCGGTGCCCATCGACTGGGCGGCAAGATCGCAGGTGGTGGTCATTCGGCCGCCTGCCAGACGGGCTGGCCGTCTTCGTCGGTTGCGCCATCAGGTGCCAGTTCCGGCCACGCCCGTCCGGTGAGCGCGGGATACCAGGCCGAAGGTTCATCCCCCACCGCCTCGCGCAGCAGGTCGAGCCTGCGCACTGCGCTTTCGCGGCCCGACAGGATCGTCAGCACCTCGGGCGATCCCGACAGGTCGAGCCGCACCACGACGCTGGCATCGGGCTGGCGCACGAGGAAGCAGCGGCTGTGCGCGGGCAGCGAGCGGATCAGCGCGAATTCGTGGCTGGTCAGCCCGAAACCGTCGCAGTAATCCTCCGGCCGGGCGCGGCTGTTGGGCATGAAAACCATTGTTGCGGTCTGTTCGACCAATGCGGTGGAAATGCGGCTGTCGAGCGCGTCGCGCGCCGACTGGGTGGCGAATCCGACCAGCGCGTTGCGCTTGCGCAACGTCTTGAGCCAGTCGCGGATGCGCGCCGCGAAGACCTCGTCATCAAGCGCCTTCCAGCCTTCATCGATCAGGATCATGGTCGGCTGACCATCGAGCCGTTCGTCGATGCGGTGGAACAGATACATCATGGTCGGCGTACGCAGACGCGGGTTTTCCAGCAGCGCGGTCATGTCGAAGCCGAGCACGCGCTCGCTCAGGTCGAGCCGGTCGCGTTCATTATCGAACAGCCAGGCATGTTCGCCCCCGTCACCGGATGCGCTGCCGATCCATGCCGCCAGCCGATCGGCCAGATCGCCCGGTTCGGGCCGCCGCGCGCCTGCCAGCAATTCCTTGAAGTGGCGCAGGCGGCGCAGGCTCGGGTCGTTGGCATAGGTCGCATCGACCGCCGCGCTGACGGTCGCATATTCCTCAGGCCCTTCGGCCTTCAGCAGCACGCTGAGCCATTCGCGCAGGAAAGCGCGGTTGGCAGGCGTATCGGGCAGGCTGAGCGGGTTGAACCCGGTCGGTGCGCCCGGCGCAATGCGGTCATAGCGCCCGCCGATCCCGCGAATGAACAGCTCCGCCCCGCGATCCTTGTCGAACAGGATGGTGCGCGGTTTGAACTTCTGCGCCTGCGCGGCGAGGAAGTTCATCACCACCGTCTTGCCCGAACCGCTCGGCCCGATGACGCTGAAATTGCCCAGATCGCCGTGGTGGAAATTGAAGAAGAACGGCGTGGCGCTGGTGGTTTCCAGCAGCGTCACCGCATCGCCCCAGTGATTGCCGCTCGCCTGCCCCAGCGCAAAGCCGTGGA
>DAIQNP010000197.1:0-5399 GCA_036788335.1 Erythrobacter sp. | reverse complement strand
AGTTCGAACAGCGCGCAGGCGTCGCCCGGCTGGTCGATGAACTGATGGGCCGCAACCCCGAACACCGCTTCAACTTCATCCAGAACCGCGCAGGCGAGGTGGACCCGGACCTGATCGATGCGTGATCCGGCGCCCGATCCCCGCAAGACCGACATCATGGCCGGTGATCGTCGCCTGTCACGCCCCGACGCCTCGCTGCCCGATTGGGAGGTTCCCGACAGCGCCTATCGCCCGGTGCCGATCGTATGGTTTACCGGCGCAATGCTCTTGCAATTCCTGCTCCTGTGCTTGCTGTTCTTTGCGCTGGCAGGGGCGAACGGAATCTACACGATGGGGTTCGGCGGTCTGCTGACCGGCGTGGTCGGGGCATGGACCTGGCGGCGCGGCATGGCGAGCGCGCCGGTGGGCTGGCGAACGGCGACGATCATGATGCTGGCGGTGCAGCTGGGCTTGCTGCTGTTGGCAGTTTCACCGAGGCTTTAGCTGGCCCGATCCGCCTCCTCGGTATGGATATGCAAGTGCCCCTCCAGCGTGCGGTGCACAGGGCACTTGTCGGCGATGGCGATGATCTTGCCGCGCTGTTCGTCGGTCAACCCCTCACCCAGCACCTCGATCACGCGGTTCATGGCTTGGACCTTCGCGCCATCTTCCAGCATGTGCTCGCAATCCTCGGCATGGTTGCGTTCGTGGGTCAGGTGAATGCGGGTGCCTGCGAAGGGCCAGCCTTTCTGGTCGGCATACATCTTCATCGTCATCGCGGTGCAGGTGCCGAGCGCAGCGAGCAGCAGGTCGTATGGGCTGGGCCCGGTATCGTCCCCGCCATAGGAGCGCGGCTCGTCCGCCACGAAGCGGTGGCGGGGGGTGTGAACCTCGGTGCCGAACTTGCCGTGGCCGGTCTGCACCACCACGCCGTCCTCGGGCAGCGGCCAGTCGCTGCGCAGCGGGAGGTAGCGTCCGGCCCAGCCTGCGATCATGGTTGCAGCGAACCCGGCATCGGCGTCATCGGTCAGAAGGTGATCGGCCCCGGCCAGGCTGACAAAGCTTTTGGGATGGAACGCCGCCTTGAACAATGCGGCTGAATGCTCGATCCCGACGACGGCATCGGTGGGCGAATGCAGGCACAGGTAGGGCAGGCGCAATTGACCCACCAGCGCCAGAAGGTCCACCCTGGTCACAGCGTCCAGAAAGTCGCGGCTGAGCGTGAAGCTGCGTCCGCCGATGCTCACCGCCCCCTCCCCGTCGCGGCGGATCGCGTCGTGATCGCCCTCAATCACGTGGAGCACGTGCGGCACGTCCGAGGGCGCGCCGATGGTGGCGATGGCGGCCACCCGCCCCTCGCCCATCAACCGCGCCGCTGCGAGCACCGCCGCTCCGCCCAGACTGTGCCCGACCAGCAGCAACGGCCCGACAAATCGCGCCTGCAAAGCCTCCGCTGCGGCGACCAGATCGGCCATGTCGGTGGCGAAACCGGCACGGCCGAAATCGCCCTCGCTGCCGCCCAGCCCGGTGAAGTCGAACCGCAGGCAGGCGATCCCCTGCCGCGCCAGCGCGCGCGCCACGCTCACCGCCGCACGGCTCTGTTTGGTGCAAGTGAAGCAATGGGCAAACAGCGCCGCCCCGCGCACCAGCCCGGTAGGCAGTTCGAGCGACCCTTCGAGCGCGTGCCCCGCAGGCGTGGTGATGGTGAGGCGTTCGGTCGGCATCGGCGGGTCTCCGTTCGGGCGGGCTTTCCCCTGACCCTATGGAAAGGTTGGGCGGATCATGCAAAGAATTGCCGCCCTTTTCCGGATACAGGAGATCAGTGATGAAGCGCGCTTGCCTGACGGGTCTGGTCCTCGCGGCATTGGCCTTGCCCCTCAACCCGCTGATGGCGCAGGACCCGCCCGCCGCCTCCGCACCGGCCGAACAGTCGCCGATCGCGCGGCGTGCGGAGGATGTGGTCCGCCTGATCAATCAGGAGATCGAGCCTGAGATGGTGCTCAGCGACGCATTCCTCGCGCAGATTCCCGCAGCCCAGTTCAAGGGCATTTCAGCGCAATTGACGAGCCAGTTCGGACCCGCGCTGGCGGTCGAGAGCCTCGATCCCGCAACCGGCACGCAGGCGCGGCTGGTGATCCGGATGGAGCGCGCGCTGGCGCAAGGCAGCATCGCCATCGAACCGGGCGGCGATCTGCGCGTCACCGGCCTGCTGTTCCAAAGCTTCGAGCCGGTCGACGACAGCGCGGACAAGATCGCTGCGAACCTCGCCGCCCTGCCCGGCACGGTCAGCGCATGGTTCGCCCCCCTCGACGGCGACAATTCCACCATCGCAATCGCTCCGCAAACCTCGCTGGCGATGGGATCGACCTTCAAGCTCTATGTCCTGGCCGCGCTGGCCGAGGATGTCGCGCGCGGGCGGCGCCAGTGGAGCGACACCGTACCGCTGACCGCCAAAAGCTTTCCCAGCGGCCAGATGCAGGACTGGCCCAGCGCTGCGCCCGTGACGCTGCACACGCTCGCCAGCCTGATGATCTCGGTCAGCGACAACACCGCCACTGACCAGCTTATTCAGGTTCTTGGCCGCGACCGGATCATCCGCCTGATGCGCGATAGCGGGCATTCGGACCCGGCGGCCAACATCCCGTTCCTGACCACCCGCGAGCTGTTCCTGCTCAAGGGCGGCGATCCGGCCCGACGCGACGCTTTCCGCGCCAGCGATGCCGTTCAGCGTGCTGCGATCCTCGCGCGGATCGAGGACGGCGCGCCGACGCTGGATCAGCTCAACGCCCTGTTCTCGTCAGGACCGCAGGCGATCGACATTGAGTGGTTCGCCAGCGCAGACGACCTCGCCAATCTGCTGCGTCACATGCGCCGCACCGCTGACGCTCAAGCGTTTGCGATCATGGCAATCAATCCTTCGGCAAGTCCCACGGCGCGTGAGAAATGGGGCTATGTCGGTTACAAGGGCGGATCCGAACCGGGGGTGCTCAACTTCACCTGGCTGCTGACCGACCGGGCGGGCCGCGATCACGTGCTGGTTATGACCTGGAACAACCCCGAGGCCAGCGTCGATGAGACCACCTTCGAACTCATCGGCCAGCGCATCATTGCGCTCGCGCCGCGCTGATTTGCCGAGCCCCACCCCCTTGCGCGGCGCGGAGCCGCCGCTTATCGCTGCCAGCCGAAATTCAGTCTCACAAGGAAACCCGATGTCAGATCAGCAGCGTTTCGAAGGCACCAAGTCCTATATCGCGACCGAAGACCTCAAGGTCGCGGTCAATGCCGCCGTGATGCTGCGCCGTCCACTGCTGGTGAAGGGCGAGCCGGGCACCGGCAAGACCGTGCTGGCGCATGAAATTTCCAAGGCGCTGGGTGCTCCGCTGATCGAGTGGAACATCAAGTCCACCACCAAGGCGCATCAGGGGCTGTATGAATATGACGCTGTCGCCCGCTTGCGCGATGGACAACTGGGTGACGAGCGCGTCCATGACATCAAGAATTACATCAAGCAGGGCAAGCTGTGGGAAGCCTTCACCGCCCCGCAGCTGCCCGTGCTGTTGATCGACGAGATCGACAAGGCCGACATCGAGTTCCCGAACGATCTGTTGCAGGAATTGGACCGGATGAGCTTCGACGTTTACGAAACGCAGGAGCGGATCGAGGCCAAGGAACGCCCGATCGTGGTCATCACCTCGAACAACGAGAAGGAGCTGCCCGACGCCTTCCTGCGCCGCTGTTTCTTCCACTACATCAAGTTCCCCGACCGCGAGACGATGCAGGACATCATCGACGTCCACTTCCCCGGCATCCAGAAGGTGCTGGTGAAGAAGGCAATGGATATCTTCTACGACCTGCGCGACGTGCCGGGGTTGAAGAAGAAGCCTTCGACCAGCGAATTGCTCGACTGGCTCAAGCTGCTGCTCAACGAGGACATGCCGCTCGAGGTGTTGCAAAGCAGCAATCCGGCCAGCGCCATCCCGCCGCTGCACGGCGCGCTGCTGAAGAACGAGCAGGACATCATGCTGTTCGAACGGCTCGCGTTCATGGCGCGGCGCAACCCGAGCTAGCTCAGGTTACCGGGAAGCAAGCGATCCCGGCTCGCCTCAGCGACTTGCATGTCGCATGCGCATCGGGTGCCGACACCCTCAGGCGGTAGTACTGCGTGCCATTCACGACCGCCGGGGTGACCGTCATCTGCATCTCGCGCAATTCCGGTCTGCGCGCGGACAAGGCTTCCCACTGCTCTGCAGCGCCCGCTGGTGTAAGTGCCGCAGCAAGCTGGATCGTCTGCCCCTTGGAAGCAGGCGTTCCGGCAGGCGCAGGCGCAGGCGTAGGAACGCGCTCGGCAACGCTCGGGGCCGGGATTGTCCTTGTTGCCGGGGACCTGACGGAAGGCATACCGCTCTTCCGCGCAAGGGCAGAATGTTCGCGCCGCAACAGTTCGGGATCGATCGGCACCGGTGCAACAGTGCTCCGCGCCAAAGCCAGCGCCTCGGCATCGCTCGCCAGCGCCTCATCGACCACAATCACCGCTGTCGATGTCGATCCGGTGATCTTGAACAGCTCGCTGGCGAATGCATCGGGGACCCTGATACAGCCATGCGAGGCCGGATAGCCCGGCAGCCGCCCGGCATGGATCGCGATCCCGTCCCATGTCAGGCGCTGCATGAAGGGCATCGGCGCGTTGCTGTAGAGGTTCGAGCGGTGGAACTTCTTCTTCTGGAGGATCGCGAACACCCCCGGCGGGGTTTCCTTCCCGCGCTTGCCGGTCGACACCGGACTGGATCGCCACAAGACACCATCGCGGAAGACATGCATCTGCTGTGACGCGAGGCTGATCGTGATGACGACGCCCCGATCAAGAACTTCGCCGACCGTTCTGCTTGGCGGCGGCTCCGGAACCGCTTGGGGGGCGACCGTGGGCAATGGCGCCGGCGGCGGGACGCTCTCGGACGAATCCGCCCCCGCACCCCGCGCTTCGGGTACGCAGCCCGATGCCAACAGCGCGCCTGCCAGAAGCCAGAAACCTTTAAGCCACGTCTGCCGCAACGCGTGCCTCCGTTTACCTTTAATGGTTAACGGTTAGGCCCTGGCGATTTACTCGGCAAGGGGAGGGAAGAAATCGCCGGACTTCAATCGAAACTATAGGCCAGCTCGAAGCTGCCCCAGCGGCGTCCGCCCAGCAGCAGCGGGACATAGACATTGCGGACCACGTGATAGGTCTGCCCGTCGCCTTCCTGGCGGTAGACCGCCATCATGTAGGGCGCGGTGCTGGCCTTGGCCTTGCGGTCGATCGGCTCCAACATCAGCCGGCCGTTGCGGCAATAGCGGGTGTCGTGCGCCACGTCGCCGGTCGGCTTGCGTGAGCGTTCGGTGAGGTGGGTCGGCAGGAAGCCGTTCATGTCGGTGCAGGCCGCCGC
>DAIQNP010000196.1:0-5409 GCA_036788335.1 Erythrobacter sp. | reverse complement strand
CCTCCTTGCGCCGCAGCGTTCCGCGGTCGAGCCACAGGGTCGCCCGCGTCAGCCGGGTCAGGAAGGTGCGGTCGTGGCTGATGGTGATGAACGCGCCGCGATAGCGGGTCAGCCAGTCCTCCAGCCAGTCGATCGCGGAAAGGTCCAGGTGGTTGGTCGGTTCGTCGAGCAGGATCAGGTCGGGGTCCTGCGCCAGAGCGCGGGCGATCGCGGCACGGCGGCGCTCGCCCCCGCTTGCGGTAGCGGATTCGCGGCTCATGTCGATGCCGAGCTGCCCGGCGATGGCTTCGACCTCGTGCGCGGCAGGCGCATCCTCGCCGCCCAGCGCGAATTCCATCAGCGTCGCCGCGCCGCTGAAATCGGGGTCCTGTTCGAGGAACACCAGCCGCGCCCCCGGCTTGACCCGGCGCTGCCCGCGGTCGGCATCGATCCGCGCCATGATCAACCGCAGCAGTGTGGTCTTGCCCGCGCCATTGCGCCCGATCAGCGCCAGCCGGTCACCCGGCAGCACGTGGAGATCAATCGGTGCGGCGCCGCTGGTAAGTGTCGGCCCGCCGAACAGCCAGCGACCGCCCTGTTGCAGGGCGAGGCCTTCAAGCGAGAGGATGGGTGGTTGCGCCATGGGATGCGGCACGTAGGGGCTTGGCGGCGGCGCCACAAGGTGGTTCAGCCCTTCGCAAGCTCGCCGCGTCCAATGCGCCGCTTCAATGGAGGAACCGCTATGATCCGACCCGCTCTTGCCTTGCCAGCCTTCGCGCTCATGGCCGCCACCGCGCTGGCGCTGCCGCTGCACGCTGCTGCCGCCGCGAATGCCCAAGTTGAAATCGAAGCCGATGGCCCGGTGGTCGAACTCGCCATCTTCGAAAGTGTGACCGTCGCTCCTGACATGGCGACCATCGGCGCAGGCGTGAGCACCGACGCGCCGACTGCGGTCGAGGCGCTGCGCATGAACTCGGCCGAGATGCAGAAGGTGATCGACCGGATCAAGGCGCTGGGCGTGGCCGAGGAGGACATCCAGACCACCGGCATCAACCTCAGCGCGCGCTACGATTACGATCAGGACAGCCGCCGGCAGATTTTCCAGGGTTATCAGGCGTCGAACCGGGTCAGCGTCAAGCTGCGCAAGATCGAGGACACTGGCCGCGTGCTCGATGCGCTGGTGGCGGCGGGCGCGACCGACCTCGACGGCCCGCGCTTCAGCATCGAGGATGACGAGCCGGCCAAGGACGCCGCGCGTGAACGGGCCATCGCCCGCGCTCAGGCCCGTGCGCAGAGCTATGCCACCATGCTCGGCTATCGAGGCGCGCGGGTGTTGGCGATCAGCGAAAGCATCGAGGGCAGCGGCCCCATGCCAGAAGCAACCATGATGAGGGTGCGTAGCGATATGGCGGCTGCCCCGCCGCCGGTGCAGCCGGGCATGGTGTCGACCGGCATCAGCCTGTCGATCACTTACGAGCTCGTGTCGGACGAACCGGCTGACGATGACGAGTGATGCTCGGGGCCGGCGCGGTGAATGGCAACGCGCCGGCCCATTCACGGCTTGTTCAATGCCCTCACGCCAGTAATGATCGCATCATGAAACGCATCCGCTCTCCTCTCGCCGGTATCCTTGCCGCACTCGCGCTTGGCGCGCTGGTGTCGCCCGCTGCGGCGCAGGACCAGCCGCGCGGCGATCAGGGAATGGCGCGCAAGGAAGCGCAGGCGGGCAACCAGCTGTCGCTGCGCGAGATCGAACGGCGCATCCTGCCGCAGATGCAGGGCAGCGAATATCTCGGCCCGGCGTACGATTCGACCGCGCGCGCCTATCGGTTGAAGTTCATCAGGGCCGGGCGCGTCACCTATGTCGATGTCGATGCGCGCACTGGACGGATCATCAGCCGCTCGCGCTGACCGTGTGCCAAAGCCTACCGATCAACCGGGGACAGCGACCCGTTACCGTCCCCTGCCTTGCTTGACGCTGCCCGCGCAAAAGCGCACCAACCCGCCGAACCCAAGGCACAAACATGGTGGAACATGCGGATACTGATCGTCGAAGACGAACCCACGCTGGGCGCGCAGCTCAAGTCCACGCTGGAACAGCAGGGCTATGCCGTCGACCTGTCGGCCGATGGTGAGGACGGGCACTTCATGGGCTCGACCGAGGATTACGACGCGGTGGTGCTCGACCTTGGCCTGCCCGAGATCGACGGGCTGACTGTTCTCGGCATGTGGCGGCGTGAGGGGCGCACCTTCCCGGTGCTGGTCCTGACCGCGCGCGATTCTTGGTCGGACAAGGTCGCGGGGCTTGATGCAGGCGCGGATGACTACCTCGCCAAGCCGTTCCAGACCGAGGAGTTGATCGCCCGCCTGCGCGCGCTGATTCGCCGCGCTTCGGGCAACACTTCGTCCGAACTCACCGCAGGCGACGTGCGGCTGGACACCCGCTCGGGCCGGGTCACGCTGGCGGGCGAGCCGGTCAAGCTGACCGCGCAGGAATACAAGCTGCTGAGCTACCTGATGCACCACAAGGGCAAGGTGGTCAGCCGCACCGAATTGATCGAGCATATCTACGATCAGGATTTCGACCGGGATTCGAACACCATCGAAGTGTTCGTCACCCGCATCCGCAAGAAGCTTGGCGCAGACGTGATAACGACCATCCGTGGCCTCGGTTACAGCCTCGACGACCCCGCCGACGCGCCCCGCGCCTGACGGCGCGCGCACCGGCGGCGAAGCCCGCGACGCCTTGCCTGCGGGCGAGGGGAGCGGCGCGCCTGCCGAAGACGCCGTCGTATCCGCCCCACCTCGCTCGCGCGCCAGCCTCGCGCGGCGGATGGGGCTGATCGCGGCGGGGTGGATCTTCGTGCTGTTGCTGGGCGGCGGGGTCGCGCTGGAACGCACGCTGACCCGGCAGGTCGAGGCCAACTTCGACGAACAGCTCGACTACATCCTCACCGCCATGATCGCCTCGGCCGAGATCGACGCCTTTGGCGAGGTGTGGTTCTACCGCGCGCTGGGCGACCAGCGATTCCTCGAACCGGGCAGCGGGCTTTACTGGCAGATCAGCGGCGGCGAGTACGAACCGATCGCTTCGCGCAGCCTGTGGGACCGGACGCTGACCTTGCAGGGCGTCACCGCCAAGGGCGAGGAGTTCGACAGTGCCGTGGTCTTCTACAACTCCGATCAGTTTGCAGGCGAACCGCTGCGGATTGCCGAGCGCACCGTGATCCTGCCTGGCAGCGAGACTCGCTGGACCTTTGCCGTCGCCAGCGCGACCGAGCAGATGGACACGCAGATCGGCCGGGTGCGCCTGATCCTGATCTGGAGCTTCGCGGTACTCGGCCTCGGGCTGCTGGTGATGGCGCTGATCCAGATCCGCTATGGCCTCTCGCCCTTGCGGAGGGTGCGCGCGGCGATCCAGAAGCTGCGCACCATTGGCGCCAACCGGATCACCGACCCGCTGCCCTTGGAAGTGCAGCCGCTGGTCGAGGAATTGAACGCGCTGCTCGAACATTCCGAACGGCAGGCCGAAGAGGCGCGCCGCCATGCCGGAAATCTGGCCCATGCGCTCAAGACCCCGCTCACTGTGCTGACCAACGCCGCCACTGCCCGTGCGCCCGATCTCGGCGAGGCAGTGATGCGCGAAACCCGGACGATGCAACGCCATGTCGATCACCACCTCGCCCGCGCCCGCGCTGTCGGCCGCCGGGCGATCGGCCATGCCCGCACCAATGTCATCGCCAGCGCCGAAGCCGTGCGTCGTGCGGTCGAGCGGCTCTATCCCGACGCCCGGCTCGACATTGCCGGTAGCCGCAACGCCGATGTCGCGATCGAACGCCAGGACCTCGATGAACTCCTCGGCAACCTGATCGAGAATGCGGCCAAGTATGGCGGGGGCAGCGTGTTTGTGACCATCGACCCCGAAGATGACGGGACACCGCCCGATCACGCGCAATGCCTGATCTGGGTCGAGGATGACGGCCCGGGCATCCCCGAAGCCGAACGCGAGCGGATCTTCGATCGCGGCGCGCGGCTCGACACCGGCAAGCCGGGCACCGGACTCGGTCTCGCGATCGTGCGCGACGTGGCGGAGATCTACGGCGGCAGCGTCCAGCTTGGCACCAGCGAGGATTTGGGCGGGTTGCTGGTGGAATTGCGCTTGCCGCGCGCCGGGTGACGGCGAAATTGTTGCGGGCGGCGCGTGAAGGGTTTGCTTAGGTTGCGCGTTGTAGGGGGTGATCGACCAGCCACCATACGCCGACAGGATCCTTTGCGCGCAACCACGAGCCAGACCGGGACGCTGCCCGCTCCGTCATTGGCCTCGGCCGCCGATGGCGGTGACGCGGCCCTGACAGCGCGGCTGGCGGAGCGCGATCCGCAGGCGCTGCGCGAGGTGATCGCACTCCACGCCGGGCCGCTCCACCGGATGGCGTACCGGATGCTGGGCGATGCGCAGGAAGCCGAGGATATCGTGCAGGAAGCCATGCTGCGACTATGGGATCACGCACCGAGGCTCGCCACGCGGCATCCGGTGGGGAGCGCGTCGGCAAGCGTGTTGAAGCTTGGCGGCTGGCTGATGCGGGTGGCCACCAATCTGGCGATCGACCGGATACGCGCGGGCCGCCGGTTTGCGGGTGGCGAGGTACCCGACCAAGCCGATGACGGACCGCTCGCCGATGCGCAGATCGAAGCCGACCAGGCGATGCTCTCGGCTCGTGCGCTGATTGCGGCTTTGCCCGACCGCCAGCGCGCCGCGATCGTGCTGACCTATTATGAGGAACTGCCCAATGCTGCGGCCGCCGAAGCGCTCGACATGAATATCAAGGCGTTCGAATCGCTGCTCCACCGCGCCCGCACTTCGTTGCGGGCTGCATACGAGGCGGGGGCGGGGGTATGAGTCTTGTCAAAAACGGGAGTGATCCGATTGATCCACGCAGCCCGCTGGGGCTGGTGCTGGGCGGCGATCCGGTACCACAGCTCTCACCCGGCTTTGCCGACCGGGTTCTGACCGCCGCCGAGACCCGCGCCGCGCCGCTGCCTGTGCCTCGTCCGGCATCAGGCAGCGGGCGCGGCTGGCGGATGGGGCGACGGATCGCCCTTACGGCGACTGGCCTCGGCGCTTTGGCGACAGCGGCGGCAGCGACCGGGCTGCTCGACCGCTTCGACCTGCCCTTGCCATCGCCGCAGAAGGTCTGGGCGGGCCTGACGGGCGAGGCGGCCCCTGCGCCGGTCGCGGCTCAACCTGTCGAGGCTACGGAACTGGCTCCGCTGCCGAGCGCGCCGGTTGTCATCGACGGCCCGATCGATACGCCCGCCGAGCTGGACGAGGCCTTCCGCCGGATCGACGAAGCGCGCGCCGTGCGCAAGGATACCCGTCGGCAGCAGGTTGACCGGCGCATCGACGAAGCGCTAGCGCGCCGCCGCGCCGCT
>DAIQNP010000195.1:0-5504 GCA_036788335.1 Erythrobacter sp. | reverse complement strand
GAGCACCAGCCGCGCGACCGGGGTGATCTTCATCGGGCAATCCTCGCTCCACCACGAATTCAACGCGCTGGCCGCGCGCGACAACCGCTTCGTGGTGTGGGGGGCGGAGTTTCCCGACGCGCAGTATTGCGCGATCGGATCGGACAATGTCGCGGGCGGGCGGCGCGCGACGGCGCATCTGGCGCGGCTCGGGCGGCGGCGGATCCTGTTCCTCGGCGATACCGAAGCGCCCGAGGCAGAACAGCGCTATCGCGGCTACAAGCAGGCGCTCGATCAGGCCGGGCTTGCGCCGGGTGACGACCTGTTGCTGCCCGCCCATTTCGAGGTCCACTCGGCCGAAGCGGCGGTGCGCAGCGCCATCGCGCGCGGCCTGCGGTTCGACGCGGTATTCGCAGCGAGCGATCTGATCGCCATCGGCGCGATCCGGGCGCTGACCCGGTCAGGGATGCAGGTGCCTGAGGATGTCTCGGTGGTCGGCTACGACAATATCCCGGCAGCGCGGCTGGTGACCCCGCAGCTGACCACCATCGACCAGGACGCCAACCTGGCCGGGCGGATGCTGGTGTCCAAGCTGATCGACAAGGGCGATGGCCCGGCCGTTTCGCAGCGGCTCGAAACCAGCCTGCTGATCCGCGAAAGCTGCGGTGGGTGAGATGAGCGCAGCCAGTCCTCCCGCCCCGCTCAGGCACATCGTCATCGTCGGCGGCGGCAGCGCGGGCTGGATGACGGCGGCTGCGCTCGCCCATGCGGTCGGCACCAGCTGCGCCATCACCCTGATCGAAAGCGAAGCCATCGGCACCGTCGGAGTGGGCGAGGCGACCATCCCTCCGATCCGCAACTTCAACCGCCGCCTCGGCATCGACGAGGCGACGTTCGTGCGCGCCACGCAAGGCTCGTTCAAGCTCGGAATCGAATTCGTTGACTGGGGGCGGCAGGGACACAGCTACTTCCACCCTTTCGGCCAGTACGGGGCCGAGTTCGACCAGGTGCCGTTCTACCACCACTGGCTGCGCGAAAGCCTCGAAGGGCGCGCCGCCGGACCGATCGACGATTTCGCGATGTGCTGGGCGATGGCCAAGGCCGGACGGTTCACCCACCCCTCGCCCGACCGGCGGATGATTCAATCTACCTTCGACTATGCTTACCACTTCGATGCGGGGCTCTACGCCGCCTTCCTGCGCCGCTTTGCCGAGGATCGCGGCGTGGTGCGCAAGGAAGGGCGGGTGGTCGACGTCGCATTGCGCGGGGCTGACGGCTTCATCGACAGCGTGACCCTCGACGATGGCGAGCAGGTGCCGGGCGAGCTGTTCATCGATTGCAGCGGCTTTCGCGGGCTGCTGATCGAGGAAGCGTTGGAGGCCGGTTACGACAATTGGCAGCACTGGCTCCCCTGCGACCGCGCTGTCGCCGTCCCGTCCGAGCGGGGCGACTTCACCCCCTACACCCGGTCCACGGCGAAGGCAGCGGGGTGGCAATGGCGCATCCCGCTCCAGCACCGCACCGGCAACGGCTATGTCCATTGCAGCGACTTCATTTCCGAAAACGCGGCGAATGCCGAACTGCTCTCCACCCTTGATGGCAAGCCGCTGGCCGACCCGCGCACATTGCGCTTCGTCACGGGCAAGCGTCGCGAATTCTGGAAGAAGAACTGCGTCGCCATCGGGCTATCGGCAGGGTTCATGGAGCCGCTCGAATCCACCTCGTTGCACCTCATTCAATACGCCATCCTGCGGCTGATCGCGCTGCTGCCCGACAGCGCCATGTCACCCCTGCTCGCCCGCGAATACAACGGCCAGACCGCCAGCGAATACGAGCGCATCCGCGACTTCCTGATCCTGCATTACAAGGCCAGCGAGCGGGAGGATTCCGAGCTGTGGCGCTACACTGCCGCCATGCCGATCCCCGACAGCCTGCAATACAAGATCGACCACTTCCGCGCCCACGGGATGCTGGTCGCCGACGAACGCGAACTGTTCGCCAATCCCAGCTGGATCGCGGTCTATCTCGGCCAGAGCGTTGTCCCCGCCCGCGCCCCGGCAATTGCGGCCATGCGCGAAGGCGTGCCGGTGGCCGAGCGGCTCGCGGGTATCCGGCAGGCGATGGATGAGGCGGTCGCCGCCATGCCGAGCCATGCCGAATTCGTCGCCCGCCACTGCGCCGCGCCGTTACCGACCAGCTGACCAGGCTGCCGCCCAAAGCCTGTCCATGCCTGTGTCCGGTGGCCTGTATGAGACACATGAGACACTGTTCAGAAGCGGAAAAAATCCGCCGCCCCTGCCCCCTTTTCCGACGGGTGCAGTAAGGACGATTGCGGCAGGTCATCCCCGCAATTCTGCCCAGATCTTCGCGAGTAGGAAAGCGCTCCGCCACAGCGGAAGCAACGCTTTCAGGCCACCAAGCAGAAAGGGCCCGCCCTTGCGGACGAGCCCCCTTGCGACCCTGTTGCTACCCGAAGGGTCAGAAGCTTTTGCGCAGTGTGAACTGGAAGGTGCGTCCATACAGTTCATGGCGGCTCGGGAAGGCTCCGATCTCGTCGCCGCCCGCGCTGAACAGGGCGTTCTCGGTCACGAAGGCCTGATCGGTCAGGTTGAACACTTCGGCAAGGATCTGCACCCCGTTGAGGAAGCTGCCTTCCTGCTCGAAGGTGTAACCGATCTGCGCATCGAAGATCGTCTCGCTGCGCGCTTCTGCGCCTTCCAGCCCGCCCGAGAAGTTCGGCACTTCCGAGAGGAACCCGCCGCGATAACGTGCGGCCAGCTTGGCGCGGAAGCCGTTCTTTTCGTAGAAGACGTCGCCCGACCAGGTGATATCCGAATAGCCCGGAATCGGGATCGGGGCGTTGCCCGGCGGGGTGATCTCGGCATCAGAGTAAGTGATGGAGTAGAACCCGCCGAAGCCATCCAGCGTATCGCTGAAGTCGCCGAAGTTGACCCGCACCGTGCCTTCGATCCCGGTGATCTTCCCGTCCGAGAAGTTGATCGGTCCGTTGAACGCACCGATCGAGATCTCGGGAGCAGTGTCGAGGATCGAACCGAACCCGGCGTTCTCGATCTGCTGGGTGAGATCGATGACAGCCGGCTGATTGACCACCCAGTCCGACAGATCCTTGTGAAACGCAGCGACGATGATCGCGGTACCGGGCGAGAAATACTTCTCGAACGAGATATCGTAGGACGTCGAGCGATAGGGCTGAAGGGTCGGGTTGCCGCCACTCAGGTTGAAGCACACGTTGGCAGGCGGGTTGAAGCTGCCGGGCAACACGGTGTCGACGATCTGGTCGCCGTTGGTGTCCTGACAGACCAGATTGTTGACGGTCAGATTCTGGTTCGCCGCCAGCTGATCGAGCCGCGCGCGGGTGATGGTCTGCGCAAAGGCCACGCGGATGAAGGTGTCTGGCGTGACCTCGAAGCCGAGGTTTACGCTCGGCAGCCAGTTGTTGTAGCTGAAGTCGATGTCGTTGATCGCGCCGCCGCTCAGCGTGCCGGTCGAGGATTGCGAGGTATCGACATAGCGTAGGCCGATATTGCCGCGCACCGGAACCGAACCGATGTCGCCATCGATATTGGCCTGGATGTAGAAGTTGTGAACCTGCTCCTTGACCACCCATTCGGTGTCGTCGGTCGCCGCTTCCTGCACATAGGTGCCGTCAGTCAGCAGCGAGGAGGGATCATAGGCCACGATGTCGAGGCCGATGCCCTTGGAGTTGCTGGCACCGATCACGGTGTCGCTCGGGATGGCGCGCGCACCGCCCACAAAACCGCTTCCGGCGCGCAGGAATATCCCGTTATTGTCGAAATCCTTGCTGCGGTCGGTGTAGAGCCAGCCGGCGACGATGCGGTCGATGAAGCCGCCGTTGAATTCCCAAAAGGTTTCGGCGCGCAGCTGGTGCAGCTCGTCATTGGTTTCCGGCACGCGAAGGAAGCCGACCTGGCCCCACCCGCCCGGATCGATCAGAAGCAGGCTGCCCGGATCGATGTAATCGAGCTGGCTATCGATCGTGTACTGCCCGTCCTGCGGGAAGGTAAAGGTCAGCGTGTCGGCGGGGCCTGAGCCATTGGGGCCGGTACCGGCGTAGGATTCATAATCTACGTCGTCGCGGTTCAGCGTCGAATAGCCGTAGTCGAGCACGAAGCCGAGGTTATCGGTGGCCTTCCACTCCATGTTGCCGCCGATCGCGAAGATCTTGGATTCGGCGCCCTCGGTGTCGGTGCGCAGGATCGGGTAGACATTCGAATAGGTCGCGCTGTCGGCGAAGGGACCCGATCCGGTGACGCTGTCGACCTGGGCGCCGCCGTCGAAGCTCCACGACGCAATCGGCGTTTCGGTGCCGCGGAAGATGCCGCTGTCGCTGGTATCGGTATAGAAGGAATCGATCGTCAGCGAGAAGCTGTCGGTCGGTTCGAACTGCAACGAGCCGGCGACCGAAGTGCGTTCGAAGCTGCGGCTCTGCACGCCCTGGCGCGGGTTGTCGCGGGGGAAAACCACGCCGTCGGCGGTGCGTTCGATTTGGCCGTTGTTGGTCTTCAGCTCACGCTGGATGATCTGGGTCGGAATCGATTGCACCGTCGCGCCCAACGACCATCCGACCGTGCCAGCGTCGTTCTGGTCGATATAGGACGCAAAGAAGCGATAGCCGTCATCGGCGAAATCGGGGTTGAGCGATCTGTTGTCGTTGAGGGTGTAGGTGCCCGACACGGTGATCTGGCGCTTGTTGGAATCGAGCGGCTTGACGGTGCGCAGGTCAACCGCGCCGGCAATCCCGATCGAGGCGAGTTGCGCATCGCCGGTCTTGTAGACCACGGCCGAGCCGATCAGTTCGGACGGGAACTGATCGAATTCGATCCCGCGGTTGTTGCCCGCCGACACGACTTCGCGGCCGTTGAGCAGCGCAAGGCTGAAATCCGGCCCGAGGCCGCGGATCGAGACCTGCTGCGATCGGCCGCGCACGCGCTGGGCGGTGACGCCGGGCAGGCGGGCGAGCGAATCGGCGATGGATTGGTCGGGCAGGAGGCCGATGTCTTCGGACGAGATGACCTCGACGATCGATGTGGCAGCACGCTTGGCATCGAGCGAACTGGCGATCGAGCCGCGGATGCCGGTCACGACGATGGCGTTTTCTTCGTCCGTTTCGTCGACAGTGGTGGCCGGAGGCTCCTGCGTGTCCTGCGCCAGCACCGGCGTTCCGGTGGCGGCCAAGGCCAGAAAGGTGGCGGCCCCGCAAAGCAGGCGCGCGCTCACATTGATCCCGTTCGTTTTCATGACAATCCCCTCCAGCAACACCTTATCGAGTGTGTGTTTGCATGTTTTTTCATAGCCGAGACCCGGCATCAGGTAAATGGCGAATTGCAGAGGCAGCCGCGGAGCTTCCGGTCAGCCGACTTTTTCATGTAAATCAGTTGCCTGCTGGATGAGCTGGACTTTCCGGAACGGATGCATGGAGCCAGGAATCCCGGATTTGTTGCCCGATAGCCACAGTCGGACAGTCAGAACGGGAAATGGCCGGG
>DAIQNP010000194.1:0-5525 GCA_036788335.1 Erythrobacter sp. | reverse complement strand
GGCAAATGGTGGCCCGAACGTCTGGGTCTGGGACTTAGCGGTCATTCCTAAGCAGCATGCCGAATGACGGGTATTGCCAGAAGCGGGCACGGCCTTGGTCGAATGCGCAGATGGCGGCTATTCGAGGCTCGCTTCCTGGCACCAGACATGCACAAACCGACCCCGGAGCGGACAACGAGTAGGCTAGGCATTGCCGTTCGTTTGGCGCCCTCATTCTCATGCGCATACGGTCACAACAGCCAAGTTCGCTGAACCTCTCGTACATGTGATCGCCACCCTGAGCAGGCTTTATCGAGCAGCGTTGCCCAGATTGTCATGCTTCTTCGCCGCCCTGATCTCGCGTTCGATCTCGCGACAAGCTGCAGCGCCGCTGCTTTCTGCGACCGCGTACTTGTCTGCCTCGTTGATGGTTTGGGCGAGAATGAGCTCTCCCAACAGCCCGACCCCGATTATTTGACCCCCTCCTATTAGGAGCAGCATCCCAAAGAGTAAAAGTGGGCGGTCGCCAATCGGACCAAGACCCAGCGCCCAGAGGCAGGACAGATAGAAGAGGATCGCGCCACCCAGCATGCTGGCCACCAAGCCAATTCCCCCAAAAAAATGCAGTGGCCGAGCCCCATACCGGGTCGTCAACCAAACGGTCAGCAAGTCGAGCGCACCCTTGATTAGCCGCTTTGTACCAAACTTCGATTTGCCGAAGCGGCGTGCCCGATGTTGAACTGGAATTTCAGCGACACTGAACCCGCGTGCATGCAGCAGCGCGGGTACGAATCTGTGAAGTTCGCCGTAGAGATTCAGTTCGGCGAGCGCCTCGTGGCGATACGCCTTGAACCCGCAGTTATGATCGTTGAGGTGTAGCCCGAACACCCGGTTGACTGCTTCGTTGAAAAGCTTTGAGGGAAGCGTCTTGTCAACCGGATCGTTACGGACCTGCTTCCAGCCGGACACAACATCGGCGCCTGCTTCGAGCGCATCGAAGAACTTTCCGAGTTCAGACGGATTGTCCTGAAGATCTGCGTCCATACTGAAGACGATGTCTCCCCGCGCGGCCGCAAAGCCGGCTGAGAGCGCGGCCGACTTACCGAAATTGCGTCGGAAGCGGAGAAGCGACACGCGAGGATCCGCTGTCGCGAGTGCCCGCACGATCTCGCTTCCGCCATCATTGCTCCCGTCATCGACGAAGATCACCTCGAAACGTTTGCCCAGCGCCTCGCTTTGTTCCACAATCTCGCGGTAGAGCATTTCGAGGCTTTGGCGCTCGTCGAAAAAGGGGATTACGAAACTGCAGTCAGGATGGAGGTCGAATGTCGCCTCGATATTGTGTGGAAAAGACATACCCGCGGCTCCCTCGAAATGTCGGCTTCGTCGATACCGACCGTGAGGAAAGAAACCGTTAATTCTAATTGGTAAGGTGTTTGCCAGTTGATCGCGTCAGTCGTCGCAACGCTCTTGGTTGGGCTACTCGCCATGGCCCCCGGCCTCGCGCTTCTGCGGGGGCGAGTGACTGCGCCCGGGCAAATTGCGGCTGCGTCTTGCGTATCGCTGGTGTTGGTGTTGCTCGCGACAGCGCTTGCGGGGATGGTGTGGGGGGCGCTCACCGGTGGCGCTATTCCTGCATGGTCGGTGATTCCGGTCGCATTGACCGCCCTTGCCATATGCATCGCGCTGATGAGGGAACGGTTACGGCTGCCTTCATCGATAGAGTGGGAAGGCTGCGCGCTGGCGCTAGCGATGATCGGCTTCGGCCTCATTGTCCACGCCGTCGCGGTGCGAAGCACCGACGACGGAGCGCTGCTTGTGCATGCCTGGTATAATGCTGACTGGTTCAAGCACATGGGCCATGTCGCCGCTTTGCGCAATGGTGGTATCCCTGCAGGGGACATCTTCAACGCAATGGAGCCGCTACACTATTACTGGCTTAGCTATCTTCTTCCCGCAGCAGGAAGCGCGCTCGGCGGGGACAACTATGCGGCATTGACGACGGCGCAGGCGATAATCGTCGGCCTGCTATGCATGACGCTCTACGGAACCCTGCGAGCGACCACCTCGGACCGGCGTACAGCGCTTCTAGGCGGAATACTAGCATTCCTGCTGTGCGCGGAGATGCGGACATGGTCCCAAATCTGGAAATTTGGGGTTAATGTAATCTTAAACGGACCGCCTGCTCCCGGCGCGCCAGCGCTGCTCGCGGCGACCCAATACATCCCGCAGCATGCCTTGACCGTAGTGATGCTGCTGAGTTGGTTCCTGCTCGACAAGCCCAATGGTAGCCCTCCTAAGTTGGTGCGGGTCGCAGCACTTGCTTCGTTGGCGGCGGCCATGACGGTGTCTACCTTACTCGGCGCAGCCGTACTTTCGGTCTATGGCTTATTGCAGTTGTGGCGACACGGCGCCCGCGCTCTCGTCGAAGTCGGGGGGATGGCAATAGCGTCTGGATTGCTGGTGATCGCGTTGGGGGTGATCAAAATCGGAAACCCTTCATCTGCTATCGAAAGCCCCCTGCTCATAAACGATCCAAGCGCCTCCTCGTTGGCGACGGCGATGCTCATCAAGCTATTAATTTCTATCAATGTGCTCGGGCTACCTTTCGTGCTAGCATTCACAATCTTCATCCTTTCGCGAAGCGCTCCTCGCGAGTTAGCAGAAAATGATGGCAGAAGGTTCGCGATCATTTTGTTGGCGGTCGGCCTCTTAGCGCCTTCAATCACTGAAGGGCTGTTAAGCCCGCGGCTTGCATTTGAAATGGGCTTGCGAGCCCCAAACCTCTCCGCGATCGGCATAGCGGTCGTGCTAAGCGGAGCCTTCTCTAAGGCCTGGTCCAAAGGGCGAAAACAACGACTTCAAGCGGGTGCGGCAATGGCTCTGATGATCTTTCTCGCGATGCCGAGTATTGTCCTTTGGACGGTCTGGTTCGGTAATCATGGCGACCGATACACTACCAGAATCCCTGGCGATGACCGAAAAGTGCTCGCCCTGCTCTCGCAGCGCGCAGCTGCCGACGCACTGGTATGGCAATATCCAGAGGCGCCTTTCCTCGCCGATCCGCCAGGCCGTGACGCATGGGTTGCCACGATTGCTGGACGGGCGGTAACGGGTTCGCTGCGCGCTACCGAATATATCAAGGCGAAGCCGCGCATTGCCGCCGCACGCGCGTTCTATCAGGGCAAGAGCGGCGCGCGGATCGACCGGGAGGTCGAGTGGATTTACCTGTCTCGCACGCTCCATCCGCAGACTTTCGAGCCCCTTGTTGATCGCATGCAATCGCAGCAAGGCTGGTCACAGGTAGTGTGTTATACCGATGCCTGCCTGTTCCAGCGCGAACGCAGCGAAAGGCCGCAGGACAGCAAACCAAAGCCGGCATCCCCAAGGGTTGTCGTGACCCGAGCGAGGACCGCCAGGACAGCAAGTTCGGCCGAGGGCGCAAGAGTGCCGGCAAGCAGCAGGAACGTGGTCTCGCGTATGCCGATGCCCCCCGGGGCGACGGGAACCACGAACGACACGATCCATGCCATCATGAAGGCGCCCGCAATCTGCGGCGCCGAAGCCAGCGAGAGGACTTCCACCGCCAACCAATGCACACACAGTGCAAGCCCGGCGAAGGCGCAGAGCTGAAGGCCCGCAGCGCGCAGGAGCGGTCGCGCGCCGGTAATCGCTACAGCTGCACCGAGCGCAACGGCCAAGACGCCGCCAAACACACCGCCGAAGATCACAAGCGCCCCCCCAGCAAGCGCCGCGCACACGATATGCAGCGCAGCTTCAGCAAGTGTCGCCCGGAGCATTCTTTCGTGAGACCATCCTTGACGTGCTCCGAGCACATGCCGCGAAGCGTATTGGAGCACCGCGCCCGGCACATATTTGGCAATCACGCCCATGCCATAAACCCTGATCGCCAAAGACGATGCTACCCGGCATCTTCCTGAAGCCGTGATAGTCCATGCTTGAGCAAGCAGGGCCAGGAGGCCCACATAGATCGCGCTGGTGGCCACGATGCTCGCTGCACCTTCTGGACCAATGTCGGCGAGCGCTTCCATGAATTCAACGCTTGCCAGGGTCGCAGCCAAGTAGGCGATGGCGACCGCCATAAGGGTGTAGCTGCCGTATTGCAGCAATTTTTTCCAAGGCCAGGATAGGCCCCGAACATCCCTCACTTGGTTAGCCACGTGCGCTGAGCAAGCTTGTATGGTCAGGATAGGGTACGCAATATGTCCGCCCGAAATAATGCTGTTCTTCGAGACCGCAGTTGGCAATCGCTCGGCGATAACGCCTCCGTCCCGAATTATCGAACAGGATGAGCCCGCCTGGTCGGAGTTTCTCTAAAGCCTGTTCCAGACAGGCCGCCCGCTGCCGCCCATCGATCACAATGAGGTCGAAGACGCCCTCGAAATCATGAATTGCGCTGATATAGCTACCGTCAGCAAGGTTGCGCCTGAGGAGCGTCACCTTCGGCCAGGAAGTGGTCTCCTTCGCCAGCGTCGCGTGCCAATCCGCGTCATGTTCAACGGAGACGATTTGGCACGAACGCCGCGCCAGCCAAATCGTGCTCGCGCCTGATCCCCATTCGAAGACCCGCGCATCGGGACGGACGCGCAGGAATCGTTCGACCTCGATCGTTGCCGCGACGTTCCACCAGGGCAAATCAAGCCGTATCATCTCCTTGGCATTGTAGATGGCGAACAACGACGCAGCCCAGCGTTGCAATCCATGTGGGTGCGCGGTATCTGCCTTGTGACGCAGACGCGCGAGAGGATCGTAGTCGCCAATCCGCCGGATGGTCGTCACATAGTTCGACTTTAAAGTCTGCAAGGCCCGTCTCCTTCCTTGAGTTGGTTAGCAAGCATATGTTAACCAAAGAATAATGATCGTATCACCGGGACGAAGCCTCTCGACAATGGCTTACCTTGGGGTGGATCTCTGCTTACAGCGAGCTATCACAGAAATCGGCGTTGCGCGGTCACGAGTCGCTTGTCCGCTGGCGCAAAAACCTCAGGTTTTTTTGTCATACTGCGGCACCATGTAGCGAATGAGGGCTCGGACACTTGCTACACAGCTTGCTAAATACCTATCTTAGCAGTAATTCTTGAGTCCGATTGTCTTCAGCACAATCGTTAGGGAGCTTCAGCGAGAGGAAGGCACCTCAGAAGTCGTGATTGTTGGGGCCAACCAACTTCTCGTCGGTGTCGCCGGCTGCGTTCACTGTAAATTTGTAAATGCGCACATCTAAGTTACGGCGCTCGAAACTCGCCGCAATTCTACGCGCTTCCTCAAGGGTCCGGGCATCAACCGACCATTCGGCCGATTCCGTGAATGCATAAACCTTGAACATCCTAGAACAGCAAACCTCTGATCTGCAAATCGCGTCATGCCGGCAGTCGTTCCCAGTCGGAGCGGGAGCACGCTGTTCTTGCCTCGGCTAGCCGTTGAGTAATAGATAGAACCCACCTTCGCCACACCTTTGTGAAAATGGCAGGAACCCACCCGATTGTGTTGAAAAACCCGGCGCTGAGACAGGCGCTGGCGCGAGCCTG
>DAIQNP010000193.1:0-5554 GCA_036788335.1 Erythrobacter sp. | reverse complement strand
GTCGGCGCGCAGGCGGCGGCGCAGCGGGCGTTCGACGAGGCGGTGAGTTTCACCAAGGACCGCAAGGCGTTCGGCAAGACGGTGTTCGATTTCCAGAACACCAAGTTCACGCTGGCTGATCTGAAGTCGAAGCTGCAGGTCGGCTGGGCCCATCTCGACTGGGCGATCCGCAAGCACCTGGCGGGCGAACTGACGACCGATGAAGCGAGCGCGGCCAAGCTGTGGCACACCGAACTGCAATGGGAAGCCTGCGACACCTCGCTGCAACTCCACGGCGGGGCAGGCTACATGAACGAATATGCCATCGCCCGGCTGTGGCGGGATGCGCGGGTAACGCGGATTTTCGGTGGGACCAACGAGATCATGAAGGAAGTGATCTCGCGCAGCATTTGAGGAACTGGGTATGAGGCCTGAGTTCAAGCGACTGCTGGTGGTGGTGCTCCTGCTTGTGCTGGTGGTGCAGGGGGTCATCTGGTTGACTAGAGGTTCATAGGACTGCCGAGATGACAGACCCCCTCGACTTCACCGGCAAACGCGTCCTCGTCATCGGCGGGTCGAGCGGGATCGGCAACGGCATCGCCCACGGCTTCCGGGCGCGCGGTGCAAGCGTAACCGTCAGCGGCACGCGGCCCGATTTCGGCGACTATCTCGAGGCTGAGGACGCCGATTTCACCGGGCTGGATTACCGGCAACTGAACCTTACCGATCGCGATGCGGCTGACCGGCTGGCTGGCGAGATGGGCGCGGTGGATGTGCTGGTGCTGTCGCAAGGCACGGTGCGTTACGGGCGCCAGGAATTCACCCGCGAGGGCTGGGATGCGGTGGTCGATATTAACCTCAATTCGGTGATGGATGCCGCGCGCGCCTTCCAGCCTGGGCTGGCGGAGCGGGGCGGCTGCATCATCATCGTCTCCAGCGTCGCCGCGTTCAGATCGACCATTGGCACGCCCGCCTATGCCGCGTCGAAGGCCGGGGCGGCGAGCCTCGTCAAGACGCTGGGCGAGGCCTGGGCGCGGGACGCTATCCGCGTCAACGGCATCGCACCGGGGCTGGTGCCGACGAAGCTGACCAGCGTGACCACCGACCACCCTGACCGTCTCGCCGCCACTCTCAAGGCGATCCCGCTGCGGCGCATGGGCACGCCCGAGGACATGGCTGGCGCCGCGCTGTTCCTCGCCTCGCCGCTGGCCGCCTACATAACCGGGCAGACACTGGTGGTGGACGGCGGGCTGACGCTGTCGTGAAGGGGGTTTCGTTGATGAAATACACCCCCATACCGATCAATTTGCACCGCCCAATTCCAACATTCCTACAGGCCGCCACCGGCAGCCTGTAGGAGTGCGACGCCATGCTGTAATCTCGTCACAAACGCGTCACACGCTTGCGCCACTCCGGCTCGAAATCGGGGCGGTGCGAACATGGACGTCATCAATATCTTCCTGACGCACGAACTTGGCGAGACGCTCGAGGATTTCGTCCATGACCAGCGCCGGTTCACCTTCGATCGGCTGGGGCCGGAAGGCCCGCGTCGGCTGGTCGAGGGGCCGATGTGGGCCTTTGTCGACTGGGTGATGAACGACCTGGCGGGGCTGGAAATGTGCCGCCGGTTGCGCGCCGATCCGCGCACGTCCGATGCGCATGTCACGATGGTGCTGGAAGAGGACGATGCCGAGGATCGTCGCCGCGCGCTGCGGGCCGGGGCGGATGATTATATGATCGGGCCGCTCAATCGCACCGCGGTGCTCGACCGGGTGCTGGCGCTGCAATCGCGCCATGCGGAGCGCCACGCCACGCGCCGCTTCGAACTGGGCGAGCTGTCGATCGACATGGCGGCGTTGCAGGCGCGCTGGGACGGCGAGCCGATCACCTTGCGCCCCAACGAATTCCGACTGCTGCGTTTCTTTGCCGAGAACCCTAACCGGGTGCTGACCCGCGACGACCTGATCAGCGGCCTCGGCAAGCGCGAACCGCCGATTGACGAACGGACGGTGGACGTGTGGATCGGCCGGCTGCGGCGGGCGATCAAGGCGGCTGGCGGGGGCAACCCGCTGCGCACGGTGCGTTCGATGGGGTATGTCTTCGATCTGGGTTGAACAGGCTCGTCGGGCGGGCATGATGCCCGCTGGATTGGCACCATCGGCGCAAGAAAAAGGCCGCTCTGCAAAGAGCGGCCTTTTCGTTTTGCATGACGCCGCCGGTCAGAAGGTCAGCGCCAGCGATCCTGCAAAGGTGGTGCCGATGTCAAAGGTATTGAGCTC
This sequence comes from Erythrobacter sp., assembly GCA_036788335.1. Lineage (GTDB taxonomy): Bacteria > Pseudomonadota > Alphaproteobacteria > Sphingomonadales > Sphingomonadaceae > Erythrobacter. The sequence continues at coordinate 3,296 of DAIQNP010000193.1, read as the reverse complement.
GAGCCGGGTATCGCCGGTCCGCAGGAACTCCTGGTTCCTCCGCCCGAAGATGTTGCGGGCTTCAAGCTTCAACGTCGCCTCGGTTCCCAGGAAGTTGAAGCCCTGACGGAACACCGCATCGACCTGAACACCCGGATCTTCGAGCACGTCCTCACCGTTGAAGCGTCCATCGCGGCTGGTCACCCGCTCGCTGCCATAGGCGACAAGCAAAGTCAGCTGCTGCAACCGTTCAGTGTCTTCAAGGCTCAACTGGAAGTTGGCCAGGTGATCCGATTGGCCGGTCAGCGGACGATCCTGCACAAAGAAGAGGTTGGCAGCCACGACATTGCCGTTCTGGGCAATGGTCGTGTCCCCGTCCCCAATGATGATGTCCGACTGGCTGAACGTGTAGTTCGCGATGACAAGCAACTGCTTGGTCGAGAAGAACCCGCCCATGTCGATCAGATCGAAAGCGTAATTGGCTTCGACTTCAACGCCGTAAAGTTCGGCCTTGGGAGCGTTGAGGAAGAACTGTGTCTGGAAGTTGTCGTTGAAGCGCGACACGACCTCGATCGGATTGTCGATTTCCTTGTAGAAACCGGCCAGCGAGAAGCTGCGGTTGCGGCCGAGGTAATATTCTCCGCGCACTTCGAAATTGGTCAGCTGGCTGTCGACCAGGAACGGGTTCCCTTCGAACGAACGGCTCGTTTCCGGATCGAAATAGGGCTGGAAGATCAGTTCGCGGAACTGCGGACGCGCAATGGTCTTTGACCCGTGAGCGCGCAATTGCAGGCCGTCGGCGACCTGGAAGGTGACCGTTCCCGTCGGCAGCCAGTACGAACGTTCGATCAGGGCGTTGCGGTTCGGTCCCTGAACGGGGTTGTTGAACACCGCCACTTCGTCGACGAATTGTCGTCCGTCTTCGTAGCGCACGCCGACATCGAACGACAGGCCTTCGATCGGTTCTGCTTGCAAACGGCCGTAACCCGCATGGATTTCCAGACCGGCATTGAAGGCCGGGAACGGTTCCGTGTTGGGTTCCTGAAGCGAAATGCCGAATGCATCGATCACGGCATTGCCAAGCAACAGGTCAGGCCGGAGCACGCCGACACCCGAGCGGAAAACCGAAGCGAATTGTCCGTCTCCGTTGAAGAACGAAAACTCGCGCCGTTCCGAGAAGCGTTCGGAATCGGTGTAGGCATAGCCGATGCTGGCGTTCAGCCAGTTGGTCAGCTCATAGCTCAGGTCGGCGCCACCGTAATACAGGTTCTCGTCAAGGTCGGAGAACGCGATTTCTGCCGAGCCATTCTGACGATCGAGGTTGTTGACGAACAGATCGCGCGTGATGTTGCTTGTCAGCAGGTTGCGGACATAGGTGATGCTGGTTTCGAACGGTGCTTCGCGCTGGGTGTTGGCGTAACCGCCTCTGAGATCGAGCGACGCGGCACCGAACTCGAACTCGCCGACCACCTGGGAATTGAACAGTTGGCGTTCGAACCAGCCGGTTTGCTGCGTGATGTTCTCTTCGGTGTCGATCAGATCGTTGACCTCACCCAGACGCGCCTGCTTGAGCGTGTCGCGAATGAAGAGATTGGTCCAGCGGATCCGGTTTTCACCGAATTCGGCACCGAAGCTGACCAGAGCATTGGTGGTCAACCGATTGTCGGTCGCCGTTTCATTGGTGTCAGCGCCAGAAATACCCTCGCCGAACACGGTTTGCCTGAAAATATTGCGGGTACGCCAGTCGTTGGTGTACGATGCCGTCGCCACAACCCCGATGCGCGTATCGCCGAAATCCTTCGAGGTTCCCGCCGAGAAGCTGGCCGACCAGTTGGCAGGCACGTTGCCGATCCGTTGCAACAGAAGCAGGTTGGGGTTGACCAGCGATTTGCCGATTTCCGCCTGCTCTGCAACCGACAACTCGCCGATCCGCGCTCCGCTGTCGAGGAAGTTCACCAGTTCGGGCGGACGATTGCGTGTGCCGTTGTCATACCCGGTCCAGTCGGTCGCGGAACCGAAATAGGACAGGCCGTTCGAGAAGGTTGTGTTGGTGTTGGCGCTCCCGCCGCCTCCGATGGTGAGGAAGCTTTCATCGGGCAGCGAACTGGTCGTCAGGTTGATGACACCGCCGCCGAATTCGCCGGGGAAGTTGGCCGAATAGGTCTTCTGGACCAGCGAGGATGCCACCACGCTGGTCGGAAAGATGTCGAGCGGGACCACGCGGCTCAGCGGCTGGGGGCTCGGCAAGGGAAGGCCGTTGAGCAGTGCCAGCGAATAGCGGTCGCCCAGGCCCCGGACGAAGACGAAGCCCTGTCCTTGCACCGAGAGACCCGTCACGCGGGCTAGCGCGCCGGCGATGTCGCCTTCGCCGGTCCGCGCAATCTGTTCCTGCGAAAGAACCGAAATCACCTGACTGGAAGCGCGGGTCGGATCGCGATCGCGCCGACCTGTGACAATGATTGCGCCTCCGGGAATGGAGATGTCGAGTTCGTCTTCTTCTTCTTCGGGCTCGCCTTGCGGCCCTTGTACCAGCGCTTCAGAATCGGCTTGCTGCGCGTAAGCGCCAGCAGGAAAGATGAGCGCGGTAGTGAGCGAAAGCAATGTCGCCAACCGCATGCCGGTCTTCATAACCGTATACCCCCACAAACAATCGGAAAAATTACCAAGCATTCACTTGATCCGGATTGCAACGCAATCGGACGTGGGAGGAGCAGGAGTCATACTGACGCCCCGCTCCTCCCTTTGGCTATCCGATCAGGAGAAAACGGGAAGCGTGGTGCACGAACCCGTGTTGGCCGGGACGAAGGTCAGCAATTGCATGTTGCAGGTCCATCCAGCGGTCCAGTCATCAGCCGGGTCGACAGCACCGATGAAGGTGGTCGCCTCGAAGAAGCTGGAAATCGTGGTGGCGTCGAAACGCGGCGTGAAGCCGGTTTCATTGGCACCGTTGAGGTAGCCGCTGGTCAAGGTGACAGCAAAGGCGATGTTGTTGCTGGCATCACCGGTGATCAACGCCCGAGCTTGATCCGCGGTCGGGCCGCTGCCCGAACCGTTGCGGGTCAGGGCTTCGCAATCGAAGCCTACCGAACTGAAGCGCAGCGGACCCAGTTCGTCGATGGCACCGTTGGCAGCCTGGTTGGTCTGGGCATCGTCGATGCGCAGACACGGCGTACCGCCGGTACGGCCCGAGTCGTCGATCACAACCGAGTTCACCAGGGTGAGGTCGCTGCCGCCACGGAAGCGCAGGGCCTGATCGTTCGAGACGCGCTGGATCATGGTCGCGTTCGAGATCCAGGTCTGGGTGCGCGGCAGATCGT
>DAIQNP010000192.1:0-5556 GCA_036788335.1 Erythrobacter sp. | reverse complement strand
TCTTGACCCGGTGGTTGAGCTCGCGGGTGAGCGAGTTGCGGATCGAATGCTGTTCCTCGAAGAATGCCAGCCGGGCCTGATCCTCGAACGCCTGCTGGGTCAGCAGCCGGGCGAGCAGCATCAGCAGGCTGGCCAGCGCCAGCCCGAACATCAGAGTCGCCATCGACAACGGGGCCAGCAGCCGCGACCCGGCGGACTCGACCACCAGCAGCAATTCGCGATTGGCGACCGTCACCTGCTGTTCGACCTGATCGGGCGCGCCGCTGCGGATCGAATGGGCCACCAGCAGATGTTCGGTGCCCGCTTCCCCGTCATACAGCCGCACGCCGAAATCCGACGCTTCGGCCCGTCCGATCGCCGTGTCGAGAAATTCGGCGGCACGGAACGGGGTGTAGACGAAACCGATCAACTGCCGGTCGGGATCGGCGGCAGCACCCCCGGCACGGGCGGTGCGGAACACGGGCATGTAGATCGCAAAGGCGGGTGCCGCGGCGCCGCTGTCCTGGGTCAGGTTGATCCGCCCCGATGCGGTCGGTCGCAACGCCACTTCGGCGGCGGCCATCGCGGCGGCGCGGGCGGGATCGGAATACATGTCGAACCCCAGCGCGCGGCGGTTGTGGGCATTGTCAGGGGCAAACATCGCCACCGGGGCGACCCGCCCGGTCTGCGCCGTCAGCGCCGGGTACAGCGCCGGAAAATCGGGCCGCCGTTCCCGCACTCGGGCCAGGAAGGCGGGCACCTCCCTGGCCTCGATCACCGGGATCCAGCCGATTCCTTCCGCGCCCGGATAATCGGATTCGAGCCGCATCGAACCGACAAAGGCTGCGAAGGTCGCGGGGCTGACATCCTCGACGCTGGCGAACAGCGCCGCGCCTGCGCGCAGGTAGGCTGAAAAGCTGGTCCCGCTGCGATCCAGCGCCGAGGCGACGGTCTGGGCATATTCGCCCATCTGCGCCTGTTCCCGGGCGCGGGCATTGCTTTCGATTGCAAACACGCTGAGCGCGGTGATCGCGGCAATGGCGAGGAAAATCGCCAGCGGGATCGCGCGCGGATACTGCACCAGCCAGCGCCGCCCTCTCCATGCAGGAGCGGGTGCCGGACTGGCAATGGCAGGCGACGCATAATCGGCCGCGCTGGTACCCTTCGATGCCGCTGATCTGGTCATCACCCCGGTCTGGTCAAACTCATGCACAAGGAACCAAACAGGTGCCCCATCGTTCCCCCCACGTCCACAGCTGCGCCTCTGCGCGACTTGCTGCGGCGGCGCAAATGCCGGACAGAACGCCTGCACCGGGGGGTCGGATACACGCGATCAGGAATGCAAAGTCGGATATGGCCAAGATTGATGAACATGGCGAAAGCCGCAAAACCGGCGGGGCCGTGCCAACAGCCCCGAAGGCCGAGCGCGGCGGACCCGAATGGGCCAACGGGCTGAAGCAGCTATACGATTCAGTGGTAGAGGAAGACCTGCCGGATTCCTTCCGCGACCTGCTTGCGCGGCTCGACGAGATCGATCCGGCGCGCGGTCGCCCGGGCGAGGGACAATGAGCGCGAGCGCGGGGAGCCAGAGCGCGGATGCCCACCCCATCCGCACGGCCGACGAAAAGGCCGATTTCAAACGCGACCTGACCGGCGTCGTCCCGCATCTGCGGGCCTTCGCGCGCGGGCTGTGCGGCCGGCCCGACATGGCCGACGATCTGGTGCAGGAAACCCTGCTCAAGGCCTGGGCCGCGCAAGACCGGTTCGAACCCGGCACCTCGATGCGGGCCTGGACCTTCGTGATCTTGCGCAACGCCTATCTCACCGACATGCGCCGCAACCGCTTTCGCGGCGAGTATGACGAAAACGTTGCCGAACGCATCCTGACCGCGCCTGCCGGGCAGGAGGAACCGATCCACCTCAGCGACATGCACCGCGCGCTGCTGACCCTGCCGCCCGAACGGCGCGAGGCGCTGCTGCTGGTCGGTGCGGGCGGGTTTTCCTATGAGGAGGCCGCCCAGATCTGCGGCTGCGCGGTCGGCACGATCAAGAGCCGGGTGGGCCGCGCCCGCGCTGCACTGACCGAAATGCTCGCCAGCGGCAATATCCCGCGCCGCTCGACCGACGATGCGATGGCGCACCGTGCGATCCTCCAGGAGCTGGACGAGGTGGCAGCGGGCAACGGCATCTCGTCCAAGCCCTGATTGCACGCCGATGCCGCAGGAAAAAGGCCCGCCGCGCTACTGCGCAGCGGGCCTTCAAGGTTCTTCCGGAGCCTGACGCTCAGGCGTAGGTCCACACCGTCCCGCGCGCGAGGTTGTCACTGGCGAAGGCCCAGTTGAGCTTGCCCTCGATCACCGCGTCGAGATAGCTCGGGCGCTTGTTCTGGTGATCGAGGTAATAGGCATGCTCCCACACGTCGACCGTCAGCAGCGGGTTGAAGCCACTGTCGGCGAGCGTGTCGGCATCGTGCGATTCCTCGATCGACAGCGCGCCGTCCTTTTCGGCGAGCCACACCCAGCCGCTGGCGAAGTGGCCCGCGCCGCGATCCTTCAGCTTCTGCTTGAGCGCATCCATCGAACCGAAGGCTTCGTCGATCTTGGCGGCAAGATCGGCCGACGGATCGGTCGCGGCAGGCGCGAGACTGTGCCAGTAGAAACCGTGGTTCCAGGTCTGGGCCGAGTTGTTGAACAGGCCCTGATTGTTCCCGCGCGCAGCGGCGATGATCGTTTCGAGCGGCTTGTCGGCATGGTCGGTGCCTTCGATCGCGGCGTTCATCTTGTCGAGATAGGCCTGATGGTGCTTGCCGTGGTGGAACGACAGGGTCTCGGCCGAGATCGCCGGGTCGAGCGCGTCTGCGGCATAAGGCAGGGGGGTGAGTTGGAAAGCCATGATTGCTCCGGGGTTGGGGTGATTACACCAGTGATACAGCGGTAACGCAAATGAGGGCGAAGGGTTGCAGCGTCAAGTCGCGGCCGCACCAGCCATCGTCGCACCGCGCCGGATCGTACGGTCAAGTGCGCCCGGGAAAAATACTTCCCAACAACAGTTCGGCAAGCTATACGCGAATAGTAATCGATTCTTATGCTACATCTTCTTCGCGAACATCAACGCAGCTAAAAATTTCTGGAGTGCTGACGATGGCAACCAAATACGCTGCCGAACGCGGCGTTGCCGAAGGGCCGACTTGCGGAAAGTCGCCAATTTCGCTTCATTTTGATGGCAAATGGCTGGAAATGCGGACGGGTGATTACAAGGTTTCCTTTGGAGCGGTATCAGGCAAGCCGTCCAAAGGCGATTCATTCGACTATTCCAAAGCGCGTCAGAAACTTGCCGGTGTTGGCCCTATACCGGAGGGGCAGTACTGGATCGATCCGGATGACCTTTGGGAAAATACGTGGTACAAAGTCGGCTCGCGCGAGGCTTGGGGCAATTACCGCATCACGCTGCGCGTTTTTCCCATGACAAACACTTATGGTCGGGGCGGCTTTTTCATTCATGGCGGCACCACTGCTGGTAGCGCCGGCTGCATCGACCTGACCACCGCGATGGACGCTTTCGTAACCAAGATGAATGCCTACAAAGGCACGAAAAAGTGCTACATCCTTGTCACAGTGAAGTATTGAATGCGCTTCTCATGAAAATTTTTGTCGCTTCGCGTATCGCTATCTTGTTGCTGGTTCTGGCCGCCGGGTGGATAATCTACCTTGCTCTCAACGAAGCCTATGGTGCAGGTCCGCCATATTATGCGATGACGACAAACATGGACAAGTGGAGCAGCCCTTGGCCGCTGGTGTCCGGAACCGCGGCTGCTTGTCTGCTCATCTGCTGGGTGCTGGGCAAATCGATCAAACGACCGTGACACACATGCGTCAGCTGCTTTCTGATTGATCGACCGAGGCCGTCACCGCGACATTCATCGTGACATTGCCCAGCGTGCGCATCAGATCGGGCAGCATCTCGACCGCGACCAGCAGCGCCAGCGGTTCGACCGGCACACCCATCGCCAGCGCGATCGGGCCGATCGAGACCACGAAGCTGATCGAGCCGGGCAAGCTCACCGCCGACAGGCTGATGACACTGGCGATCAGAATGCCCGCGATCGCGATCGGAAGCGATATCTCGATCCCGGCCAGCACCGCGATGTAATAGACCACCGCGAGGTTCATCGCGGCGCTGGTGGCGCGGAAGATCACCACCGCCAGCGGGAGCACGAATTCCCCGGTCGATGCGCGCAAGTCCAGCCGGCTGGCCGAATCGAGCATCGCCGGCAGGCTGGCGAGCGAGCTCTGGGTCGACAGTGCCACCGCTTGGGCGGGCAGCACGGCCCCTGCAAACCGCACCAGCCCGGTGCGGCCGAGCGCCGCTGCGATGACATAGGCGAGCACCAGGATGAAGCTGCCCATCGCCGTCACCGTCAGCACATAATGCCCCAGCGCGGCGAAGGCCCCGCCCCCGCTCTGCACGCCGACCCCGAACGCCAGCGCGAACACGCCGACCGGCGCGACCGCCAGCACCCAGCCGATGATCAGCAGCATCACATTGCCGAGCGCATGGAAGAAACCCAGCAGCCGCTCGCCCTGATCGGCAGGCAGGCGGGTGATGGCGACCGCAAACATCACGAAAAACAGCGTCAGGGGCAGCATCGCAGTCTCGGCTGCGGCAGCGATGATATTGGGCGACACCAGCGAGGCCATGAAGTCGAGCACGCCCGGCACATCGCCCACGGTGTCCGGGGTCTGCGCCAGAAACGCGCTCGCCCCCGGCGGAATCGGGAAGATATCGAGCAGCGCGGGCATGGCGACCGAGGCAAATGTTGCTCCCGCCAGTTGCACCGCGATCATGATGGCCAGCATCCGCCGCGCCACCGTGCCGACCCGCGCGGCATAGATCATCTGCACCAGTCCCAGCACCAGCAGCGCCGCCACCAGCGGGATGATCGTCATCTGCAAGGCGCGCAGCCACAGCCCGCCGATCAGCCCGGCAACATCACTGGTCCAGCCGGGAGCCGCCACCGCCGACGCGACGATCCCCGCGATCAGCCCGGCGATCAGCCCGGCAAAGGTCAGCGCCACCGGCAAGCGGATCGAAACCAGCGCGAACTTGCCGGCGGCACCGTTCGGCGCGTTTTCACTTTCCAGCAATAGCCTATCCTTAAACGGGCCTTCTCGCCCTTCACTTTGCGCGATAACCGGGTCACAAGCGCGAGACAATCCGGCCTGTGGGATCGGGCCGGAACAGACAGGCCGGACGGAGCTGGCCAAGACAGGGGTAAGCGACATCATGACACGCAGGTTGTTCGGGACTGACGGGATCAGGGGCCGCACCAATTCCGGTGTGATGACAGCCGCAACCGCGATGCGGGTCGGGCAGGCGGCGGGGCGGCATTTCGTGCGCGGCGGGCATCGCCACCGGGTGGTGATCGGCAAGGACACGCGCCTGTCGGGCTATATGATGGAAAGCGCGCTGGTCGCAGGCTTCACCAGTGTCGGGATCGACGTGATCATGACCGGGCCGCTCCCCACCCCTGCCATTGCCCTGCTGACGCGCGAAATGCGCGCGGATCTGGGCGTGATG
>DAIQNP010000191.1:0-5561 GCA_036788335.1 Erythrobacter sp. | reverse complement strand
CAGCTGCCCGAGCCGTTCGGCCGGGGGCAGCTGTTCGCGGTTCGGGACGATCATCCGCCCACTGCCGTCGCGGATGTAGAAGGCCAGACTGTTCGACGCGGTGAGGAAGTTGCGCCGTGCTTCTTCCAGCAGCGTGCGGCGGCGGATCACGTTCTGCTCGTTCTCGGTCAGCGCAATCGCCGGGCTGGCGCCTTCGCGCACCTGCCGCGTCAAGCCGATGGCGCGCGCTTCGGCAATTTCCAGCAGTTCCTCATAGACCCGGATCTCGTTCCCGGCCGCGACCCAGCGCCAATAGGCGCGCAGCGCCTCGTGCTGGACATTGAGCTGGACCAAAAGCACGTCGAGCCCGGCCTGCCCGGCGGCGAGGCGCGTGTCCTCAATCCCGAAACGGCGCTGGTCGATCCGGCTGTCGCGCAGCAGCGAAAACAGCGCGCCGACCTTGAATTCGCCCAGCTGGTTGGTGTTGTTGATATTCTCGTAGATCGGGAAGCGTCCATCGGACACGCGGTAGCTGCCGAACACTTCCGCGCCGTAAGGGCGCAGCGGCTGCACCGCTTCGACCTTGCCGTACCCGCCCGACCAGGTGCCGGTCACCCGGTCGTAATATTCGCCCTTGAGCATCAGGTCGAAGGCCCCGTCGGCGGCCAGCTGATCGCCGCGCGCGGCGGCTTCGCGCTCAAAACTCTCGAGGATGCTGGGGAAGGTCAGTGCCGAGGATCGCAGCACCTCTTCGGGCAGTAGCGGTCCCGTGCTGAGCGCGACCTCCAGCGGATCGCCGACCGGGGTGATGACCTGCGCCCGCAGCCCATCGGTCGGCAGCGCAAGTGCGCTTGCGACCACAGCGAACGACACCGCTGACAGCCAGGGGAGGGCACGCCCTCGGATCATGATCAGCCCGTTTGTCCCATGCTGGCGTTGTCCGCAGCTTCGGCGGGAAGTTCGGGCGGGAAGTTGTTGAGCTGGCGCCAGATCTCGTAACCGACAGGCACGGTTTCCAGCAGCACCCAGGCCTGCACCGCCGCGCCGATGCGGGCGTAGCGTTCGTCGGGCCAGGGATCGGTGGCCTGCGGGTCCTTGGCGATCAGCACCCGGAACCGGCTGTTGGGCTGGGCCGACTGGTCGACCGCGACAACCCTGCCGCTGAAGGTCCCGACCGCGACCGACGGCCAGCCGCTGAACTGCACCGCCGGCCAGCCTTCGAACTGGATTCGCGCCTGATCGCCCGGCTTGACCAGCGCAACATCGCGCCCGTCGATGAAGATCTCGATCACCCGTTCCGAATTCAGCGGGACGAAGGTCGCCAGCACGTCGCCGGCGTTGATGAAGGTCGCCGCATCGCCGGCGTTGAGGCTCTGGATGAACCCGTCACGCGGGGCGCGCACGATCTGCACCGACTGGCGCGACAGCGTGGTCTGGGTGCGGGTGAGGTTGGCCTGCGCTTCGGCCACCCGGCCGCGCATTTCCTCGACCCGGATCTGCGCCTGTTCGTAATCGCGCCGCGCCGCCAGCCCGGCGCGGAACAGCTCGTCCATGCGCCGTTCGTCGATCCGCGCGGTGGCGAGCGCGTTTTCGGAGCTCTGGAGCTGGATCTGCACCTGTTGCAGCTCCGCTTGCAGCCGCTCGATCAGCTGCGGGTCGATGTCGGCGATGCGCGCGATCGGGTCGCCCTTCTTCACTGCGCTGCCGTCGCGCACATACCATTCCTCGATCCGGCCCGGCACCAGCGCATTGATGTCCTGCTGGCGTTCGTTGGGATTGAGCGTGGTCACCACGCCGCGGCCGGTGGTGGTCTGCACCCACGGGACATAGATCAGGAAGGCGACCGTCACCACAAAGGCGAACAGCAGGATCAGGAACACCGCGCGCATGATGCGCGGCGTCCTGATGCCGTCCAGCGCGGTGAAATGCGCCATGTCCTGTTGCAGCGTCGCCATGCTCAATCCTCACGCGCCGCCAGCAGGCGCGGGTAGCCGCCACCGCGCGGCGGGCGCTGGTTCACCGCGAAGCAGAACTCATCGAAACTGTCGAAGTACCGCTGACGCTGCGCCTCGAGGTAGAGGAAACGGTCGAAGCCGAGGTCGATCCGGCGGTTGGAGAAATAGATTACGGTGGAGTAGGCTTGGGTGCGCAATTCGTTGATCGCGCGCGAAAGGTTCTCTTCGTCCAGCAGGTCGAACAGCTTGCTCAGCACCAGGATGCGCGGCTGTTCGAGCAGCGCGTTGGCAAGCTTCAGCTGCTGCAGCTCGACCGACGACAGCGGGAACCCGGTCGCGGCCAGCGGGGTGTCGAGCCCCTTGTCGAAGGTGGCGATGGTTTCGCCGAGGCCGACGGTCTCGACTGCGGAAATCATCCGCTGGCTCGCGGTTTCCCTGCACGACAGCGCCAGATATTCGCGGATGGTCATCTCCACCGTGGTCGGCCGGTCGAGCACGTGGACATTCTTACGCAGGTGGTGGGCCTCGATATCCTTCAGGTCGATCCCGCCGAGCGTGGCATAGCCGCCTTCGGGCAAAACGTGCATTTTCAGCAGATTGGTAAACAGCCGCTGCACGCCGTGGTGGCTGGCGGCCGCCATCACGATCGCGCCCGAGGGGATCTCCAGATCGAACTGCGCCGGTTCGTGGCGGGCCAGCCCGCGCACGTTGCGCAAGGCGATGGTGTGGTCCGGCCCTTCGAACGGATCGGCGCCCTTGGGCTGTTCCTGTTCGACATCGTAGAACAGCGAGATTTCCTCCACCGCCGCGCACAGGTCGTAAAAATAGGTGAGATAGGTGCCCAGCTGCGCCACCCCGAAGAATGCGGCCGACAGCACCAGTTCGGCTGCCACCAGCTGGCCCAGTGTCAGCTGGTTCTGGATCACCAGCCAGCCGCCCAGGCCGAGCAGTGTCGCACTCGCCCCGGCATACATCAGCAAAAAGGCGATGGTCTGCGCGAAGTGCTGCCGAAAGTGCCGCTTGCGATCGGTGATATAGCCGTGCGTGTAGGCGTCCGACTTGTCGAGCGCATAGTCGATCCTGCGCTGCGATTTGAAGAAGCCGTTCGACCCGCCGATCGTTTGCAGCCAGTTGGCGGTCTTGTGCTTGGCATGGCTGAGATCGATGCCGGTGCGGATCGCGCGGCTGCCCCACACCAGCCAGACGATCCAGATCAGCGCCAGCATCACCAGCGTGAAAATCAGGAACAGCGGGTGATACAGCGACACCAGCACGAAGCCGACGGTGATCTGCAACAGCACGCTGAACCCGCCGACGAACAGGATGGGGATGGCGGTCTGGACGTGGACCACGTCGAAGTAGCGGTTGAACAGCGAACTGAGTTTGAGGTCGCCGAAGAACGGGTTCTGGGCATAGACCGAGATCAGCGTGATCTCCGCCACCATCCGGGCATAGAAGCGCCGCGCAAACAGCTCCATCAGGTGGATGCGCATGGCATAGAGCAGGCCCGAGAAGGTGAGCAGCCCGAACAAGGTAAGCGACAGCATCACCAGCGGCGCGGTGAGCGCGGTGTTGGCGATGGTGTTGATCAGCATCTGCACCGAAATCGGCGTGGCCAGCGACAGAAGGCTGATGCCCAGGCCATAGACGATCGCCAGCCAGTAGAAGCTGGTTTCCGGCCGCAGGATCTCGAAGAACAGCCGGAAGAATTTCACCAGCGACAGCTGGGTGCCATAGCTTTGTGCCTCAGCGCCCATGACATAAGCTCCGGCGGGAAAGGGGTGACACAGCAGGGGCGGGGCAGTCGGGCACGGTCAGGGGCACTCGCTTGGCATGGCGGGCAACGCAGGCCCTGCTTTTCCGGTATACCTTTCGGCTGGCGCGTTGCAGACCCGCATCAGCGATCTGCGTTTGAATGGACCATACTTGTGCTGGTTCCAACCTGTAACGGCAATATGAATTCGGATGCCGACCTTCAGCGACCATGCGCGGCCGGCAAACAGTGAGGGTGATGCCGTTGATATCGTATACGGCAAGGGTCTGGTCCTGCTGGCGTTACACTATTTCGTAAATGCGAGTCGATAGCGGACAAAGCTTGCTGGCGGATGAACCGTGCCGTGGCTATGGCAGGCCGTGATGACGCAAAGCACTCAAGTCGCGGACGTAGGCCGGGTTCTGACCTGCGACCTGTTGCTGGTTGGCGGCGGGCACGCGCATGTCGCGGTGCTGGCCGACCGTATCCGAAGGGGCGCGGCATCAGGCGAGCGGGCGGTGTTGCTGACGCCGTACAACACCTTGCGCTATTCCGGAATGGTGCCCGGCTGGCTGGCCGGACAACATGCCCGCGACGAGGCCTTGGTCGATCTGGCCGCGCTCGCCCGCCGGGCCGGAGTCGAACTGGTGCTGGATCGCTGCACCGCAATCGACCCTGATGCCGGAACCGTGCGGACCGAGGGCGGGCGGACGATCCGTTTCGCGGTCGCCTCGCTCGATACCGGCGGGGTGGGACGCGCCCGCGCGCTGCTGGGCGACGATCCCCGCCTGATCGACGTGCGCCCGATCGACGCCTTCATGGACGCGATGGCCGCTGCCGCAGCGCCGCGCGCGGTGGCGGTGGTGGGCGGCGGCGCGGGCGGGGTGGAACTGGCCTTTGCGATGCGCAATCTTGCCGGGGCCGAGGTGCGTCCGGAGTTGACATTGGTGACCGGGCGCGCTTGCGTCTTGCCCGGCTTTGCCCCCGCCGTGCAGCGCTGTGTCCGGCGCGCACTGAAGCGGCAAGAGATCGCGATGATCGCTTCCGATGCGCGTTTTGCCGATGGCGGGCTGAGAGTGGGCGGGGCGCGGCTTGAGCCGATGGATGCCGTGATCGCCGCGCTCGGCAGCGCCGCGCCCGGCTGGGTGCGCGCCAGCGGGCTGGCGGTGGACGCCGATGGCTTCGCGCTGGTCGACCGGCATCACCGCTCGGTTTCGCATCCCAACATCTTTGCCGCCGGAGACGTGGCCGCGCGGGCCGACCGGGCGCTGGCCCATTCGGGGGTTCACGCGGTGTTTGCAGGGCCGGTGCTGGCCGCCAACCTGCGCAGCGCGCTTGCGGGGGAGGCGCCGCGCCGTGCCTATCGCCCGCGCTGGAACAACCTCTATCTGATGAACACCGGCGACGGCAGCGCGATTGCCAGCTATGGGCGACTGGCCGCCGAGGGGCGCTGGGTGCTGCGATTGAAGCACTGGATCGACAGGCGCTGGATCGCCAAATACGCAAGTCTCGCCGCGGGCGAGTAACCGCGGGCATCCGCAGGACGAAGTATGGGCAAGGAGTCCTCTTGAAGAAAATCATCATTCTTGCCGCGCTGGCCGCGATCATCTCGGCCTATTTCGTGTTCGATCTGGGGCAATATCTGACGCTGGACGGGATCAAGCAGGCGGTCGGCCAGTGGGAGGCGTTCTACGCCGAGAACCCTGCGAAGGTGCTCGCCGCGTTCTTTGCTGCCTATGTCGCGGTGACGGCGGCTTCGATCCCGGGCGCCGGGATCATGACCTTGGCAGCAGGCGCGCTGTTCGGGCTGGTGACGGGGACGATCCTTGTCTCCTTTGCCTCGACATTGGGGGCGACGCTGGCTTTCCTGTCGT
>DAIQNP010000190.1:0-5570 GCA_036788335.1 Erythrobacter sp. | reverse complement strand
GGGTGATCACCCAGATGGCGTGGCACAGCCTGTTCGTGCGCACGCTGCTGGTGCGTCCCTCGGCGGAAGAAGTGGCCAACTTCGCGCCCGAATACACCATCATCAACCTGCCCAGCTTCAAGGCCGATCCGGAACGCCACGGCTGCCGCAGCGACACGGTGATCGCGGTCAGCTTCACCGAAAAGCTGATCCTGATCGGCAACACCGAGTATTCGGGCGAGATGAAGAAGGGCGTGTTCGGCCTTTTGAACTACCTGCTGCCCGCGCAAGGCGTGATGCCGATGCATTGTTCGGCCAATATCGGCGCCGACGGCCGATCCGCGATCTTCTTCGGCCTGTCGGGCACGGGCAAGACCACGCTCAGCGCCGATGCCAGCCGCACCCTGATCGGGGATGACGAGCACGGCTGGTCCGACACCGCGGTCTTCAACTTCGAAGGCGGCTGCTACGCCAAGATGATCAACCTGTCGGCCGAGGGCGAGCCGGAAATCTACGCCACGACGAAGATGTTCGGCACGATCCTCGAAAACGTGGCGATGGACGAGGCGACGCGTGAACTGGACTTCACTGACGCCAGCAAGACCGAAAACACCCGCGGCGCCTATCCGATCGAATTCATCCCTAACACGTCCGAAAAGAACCTCGGCCCGGCCCCGTCGAACGTCATCATGCTGACCGCCGATGCCTTCGGCGTATTGCCCCCGATCGCGCGGCTGACGGCGGATCAGGCGATGTATTACTTCCTGTCAGGCTATACCGCCAAGGTCGCCGGCACCGAAATCGGCGTGACCGAGCCCGAAGCAACCTTTTCGACGTGCTTCGGCGCGGCCTTCATGCCGCGCCATCCCAGCGTCTATGGCAACCTGCTCAAGGAACGGATCGGCAAGGGCAGCGCGCACGGAGAAGTCGGGTGCTGGCTGGTCAACACCGGCTGGACCGGGGGCAAGTACGGCACCGGCACCCGGATGCCAATCAAGGCGACCCGCGCGCTCCTGAACGCGGTGCTCGACGGCAAGATGGATAGCGTCGAGTTTCGCAAGGATCGCAATTTCGGCTTTGACGTGCCGGTGCATGTCCCCGCGTTGGCCGAAGCCGGGCTCGACCAGACCATCCTCGACCCGCGCAGCACCTGGGCCGACGCTGCCGAATATGACGCCACCGCGCGCAAGCTGGTGCAGCTGTTCACCGACAACTTCGCGCAGTTCGAGCCCCACGTCGACGAAGGTGTGCGCCAGTCCGCGCCGGGGTTGGTTGCCGCCTAAGCCTCTGGTCTTGACTGCCATCATGACGTAACCTTGCTGGTGAAGTTACACGCTTCACAAGCAAGGGGACGTATGATGAGCATGTTCGACATGATTTTGAAGCAGGTTGCCGGATCGCCCGATTCCATCGCTGATCTGGCTGCGAAGGTCGGGATTGACCCGAAGATGGCGGAAATGGCGCTCGCCGCGCTGGGGCAATCGCACGCTGAACCCGGCGATACGTGTGAACTGGCTGCGAAGAAGACAGGCATGGATGTCGGCGCAATCGGTTCGATCCTGAAGCAATTCGGCGGCGAAGGCGCGCTTGGCGATATGGTCGGCAAGGTTCAGGGTGCCGGCGGGATGGGCGCGCTGTCGTCGATGCTTGACCGCGATGGCGACGGCAGCCCGATCAACGACATCATGGGCATGGCCAAGGGCTTCCTCGGCGGCGGAAAGAGCTGATTGGTTGATCGGGCGGGCGCGCGCTTCGGCAGCGCGCCCGCAATCCGGCGGCCGGTGGTCGGAGCAGGTTCAACCGCCGCTTGCGGGCGCGGCCTCTGTGTCGTCGTCTTCCGGCCCGGCCTCTACCAACGCGTCATCCAAATCGGGCACTGTCCCTTCGGCGAGTGTTTCGATCTGCGTCAGCATTTGCTTGGCACGGGTTGCCATGCCGCCACCATGCGGGTTGAACGCGACCGGGCGCAGGAACAGCCGCGCCAGATCATGCTCGCCTTTGCGGATCAGCATCATCCCTGCGTTGAGCTGCAATTCGTGGTCAAACGGTGCCAACACCGCCGCACGTTCCAGCGCGGCGCGGGCGGTTTCGTTGGGCGGAGCGTTGCGCTCGGCAAAGCTGCGGTAGTAATAGG
The DNA here is from genome assembly GCA_036788335.1 of Erythrobacter sp. Lineage (GTDB taxonomy): Bacteria > Pseudomonadota > Alphaproteobacteria > Sphingomonadales > Sphingomonadaceae > Erythrobacter. Next base: position 3,457 of record DAIQNP010000190.1, on the reverse strand, counting down.
CGAGGGGCAGAGGGTGATCGTTCTCGATCGCGTTGAGCGCCTCGAACGGAGCCATCGCAGCGGAATAGGCATTCCGCTTGTCATCGCCCTCGGCTTCGCGTGCCTGCCGGAACAGAGCGTAGCCCTTCTGGACGTAAGGATTGGCGCGCGCCGGATCGAGCGCGATGGCGCGGTCGGCAGCGGCAATCGCGGCCTCGTCGAAGCCTGCGTCGTACTCCGCCTCGGCCAGCGCGGAAAGCACGCCCGGATCATCGGGGAAGCGAGCGGCGATGGCGCGTGCCTCGACCACCAGCTCCGCCGCCTGCTCCGCGTTCACCCCGCGCTGTGACGGGATCTGCACATCCATCATTGCCGCCTCTCCTTCAGTCAGCGCGCGGATCGCGATCGGGCTGACCGAAAGCTTGTCAGCCGGAAGCAAAAAGCTGGCGAGCTTGGCGTGCATATAGGCCTTCAATTCGCGCTCCAGCACATCGAGATCGCCGAATGCGGCTTCTCCGGCCTCGATCGATGTCATGCCGTCGACCAAATGGCGTTGGTACTGATCGATCTGGCCGGCGCGCTCCTCCGAGAAAATCAGGTAATGGTACAAGAGCCAGCTCTTGCCGTAAAAGGCATCGCGCCCGTCTTTATTGCGTTCGGCATAAAGATCGGGATCGAGCAATTCGCGCACCGGCACCGGATCGGCGTGGAACAGTTCCGGCGCACGGTGTTGGGCGACGCCGCCGATGATCATGCTGCCATCGTCCTTAAAGGTCGCGGCCGAGAAAAACTCCGCCGACCCTTCGCCCAGCCAGCGCGGGATGGCGACGCGGGTGGAGGACAGCAGGAAATGGTGCGCATATTCGTGCAGCAGCACGATGGTGGAGAAGTGCGGATAGCCCTTCTGGTTGCGGATATCCTGCACGAAGGCGCGGCTGCCGCCGGCCCGCGGGATGTAGAACCCGGCGATGTCGCGCGACTTGTCCCCCACCAGCTTGCGGATCGCGCGCTGGTCGCCCACAACGTAGATCACCACCCGGTTCGACGGGCTGGGCTTGTCCACCTCCCGCCCGGACATGAAGGCCATTGCGCTGTGATAGCGTTCGAGATTTTCGGCGAACTGCCGGATGTCGCGTTCCTTGTCGTCGGCGTAGATGACGAAATGGTCGCTCGAAGCCTCATGCCATTCGGCTGCGGCGGGCCCACCGCTCATCAGCAGCAAAGCGGCCAGAACCGCTGCCCAGATCCGCGTCATCATCGTCCTCCGCCTGCCTGCGACTGCATGGTCTGGCGGCCAGCATAGGCAGATTGCCGCGCCTTGCCAGAGGGATACGAAGAATTTTTGCGATCAGGCAGGGATGGTGCGGGTGTCTTCGAGATATTGCCAGATCCGGCTGACCACCACCGATCCTTCGCCGACCGCGCTCGCCACCCGCTTGACCGATCCGGCGCGTACGTCGCCGACCGCGAAGATGCCCGGCGCGGTGGTGGCGTAGTCATCGCCCTGTCCGGCCGCCGCGCCGGTGATGACGAAACCCTTGGCATCGGTCGCCGCAAGGCCCGACAGCCAGCCGGTGTTGGGCGCCGCGCCGATCATGATGAACAGCGCGCGGCTGGCAATGCGCTGTTCGCTGTCGCCGGTTCTCAGCGTCAGCGCCTCCAGCCATTTTTCGCCGTGCAGCGCAGTGACTTGGGAATGGTAATGGATGGTGACGCGCGGGTCGGCCTCCAGCCGCTGCGACAGGTAGCTCGACATGGAAGCGGCCAGACTGCTGCCGCGCACCACCAGATGGACATGCGCCGCCGCACGGCTGAGGAACATCGCCGCCTGTCCCGCCGAATTGCCGCCGCCGATCACCACGGCTTGCGTATTGGCGCAGAACCGCGCCTCCATCTCGGTCGCGGAATAGAACACGCCTGCGCCTTCCAGCGCTTCGAGGTTATCCAGCGGCAGGCGGCGGTACTGCACCCCGGTCGCCACCAGCACCGCGCGGGCGCAGAGTTCGTCCCCATCGTCCAGAGTCGCACACAGCGCTCCGTCCTCACGCCGCGCCAGCGCCGCCACCCGGCGCGGCATCACGAACCGCGTGCCGAATTTCATCGCCTGCACCTGCCCCCGGAACGTGAGGTCGGTGCCGCTGATCCCGGTGGGAAAGCCCATGTAGTTCTCGATCCGGCTCGACGTGCCGGCTTGCCCGCCCACGGCCGTATCCTCGATCACCAGCGCCTCGATCCCTTCGGACCCGGCATAGACCGCGGCTGCCACCCCCGCCGGACCGCCGCCGACGATCAGCAGGTCATAGGTGCGCTGCGAACAGATACCGAGATCGAGCCCGAGATATTGGGCCACCTTGCGCGGGGTGGGCGTGTCGATCCGGGTGTCCGCGCCGACGATCACGCCGGGCTGATGGCCGGTCAGGTCGCACAGGCCCACCGTCTCGCGGTCGGGCGCGTCCATGTCGTAGCTCTGGAACGGGATGCGATTGCGCGACAGGAAACGTTCGACCGCCTGCACCTGTCCGTCGCGGTCCGCGCCGATCACCTTGATCGTGTCGTTGCGGGTTTCGAACTGCTTGCGGCGGCGCGCGGCGAAGACGGTAATGAGGTGGTCGGACAATTCCGGCACGCGGCCCATCAAGGCCAGCATCGCCTCGCGCGGGGCCTCGATCACGCGGGTATCGACCGCAGCGCGCATCCGCATGATGTTGGTGCCGCGGTTGAGGAATCCGATCTCGCCCAGGAACTGCGTCGGGCCGAGCGAGGAGGGTAGCAGCCGCTCGCCGGTGTGGGGATCGGCCACCTCGATCTCGCCGTCGAGCACATAGATGAAGCGGTCCATCGGCTCACCGATGTCCATCACGATGGCCCCGCCGGGGTAGCTGACCTCGCGGCCGATGGCGCGGATGGCAGCGACATGATCGGGCGCGAGCGGCACCCGCTGCATGGTTTCGAGGTCCTGTCCGAGTGTTTCCATTGCCCGCCCCTATGCTTGTTGCGGGTTGCAAGATGGGGTCAGGCCTTCGCCTCCGCAATATACCGGCTGACCGTGTTCGCCACCACGCTGAGCGGCGCGTTGCCGCCCAGCACCACGGCGGTGTTGAATGCCTTGAAATCATAGGCGCTGCCAAGCTCGGACTGCGCCCGCGTGCGTTGCCGCACGATTTCACTGTGGCCGATCTTGTAGCCGCAGGCCTGCCCCGGCCAGCTGCAATAGCGATCGACTTCAGAGGCGACTTCTTCGGCCTTCGATCCGTTACGCTCGACGAAGAATTGCCGCCCCTGTTCGCGGGTCCAGCGCTTCGAGTGCAGCCCGGTGTCGACCACCAACCGGCAGGCGCGGAAGGCGAGGCTTTGGAGGTAACCCAGCCGCCCGACTGTGAAATCGTCATAGGCGCCGAGTTCATCCGCCAATTGTTCGGCATAAAGCGCCCAGCCTTCGGAAAAGGCGTTGAAGGCGAGGATCGAGCGGATCAGCGGC
>DAIQNP010000189.1:0-5627 GCA_036788335.1 Erythrobacter sp. | reverse complement strand
CAACGCCAACGCCAACGCCGGGCAGAATCGGTGGACCGTTGACCCCGCCCCGTTACGCTGCGGCGGCAGCGCCTCGCGAAGCATCATATGCCAGCACGGCAGGATTCGGTTCAGTTGCGGCGATGGAACTGCGTTTTGCCTCGCTCGCACAGCGCAGCGCGTGGCTCACCAGTCAAGGCACCATCACCGAACGCGGGTTGGGCGATCTGCTGTCGGCCTGCGAGGCGCTCGAACTGCATCCGCGTGAATGCGCCACCAATATTCTCAGGGGCGACCGGCCCTTCGGCGTGCTGGACGGTGACATCCGCAGCGAAGCCAACCTGCTGTTCCGGTCCTGCGAGCCGTCGGACAGCGAAACAGAATGCGCAACGATCATCGAGACCAAGCGCTTCATCCGCGATCTGAGCATCGGGCGGGTCGCCCCGCGTCCGACCATGATGAAGCAGAACCAGCGGACCACCTTCACCGCCTTCATCGAGCGCACGGACATTGTCAGGTTGCCGGGACAAACGACACTGGAACCGACGCAGGGCGTGAGGGATGAAGGCGGTGAGACGGCTGAGGGCCCATCCGGCAGTCTGGTTCCCTACACCCGCGAAACCTGTTTCAACCTGATCGCCGGCGACGACTTCAGGATCGAAGGCGAAAATCCGCAATGCCCGCCCTACCTGCTGTCGGGCGAGCATGTCTTCGCGCCGCAATGGTTCGTGACGCCGCTGGAAGGGGAGGCGCAGCGCGAGTTGAAACTTACCCGCATCCTCAAGCGTAACGGAAAAATCATCGAGGAGGTCGACATCAAGCCCTCCCCGATCCCGATCACGGTCGAGCTCGAACCGACGTTCCTCGAAAAGGCTCAGGCCTGGCTGGTGGGATGGACGGGCCTGGGCAACACCTTCGCGGAGTTCGTGATGATGATCGGAACCGTGATCACCGCGATTACCGGCCTGTCGATCTGGGGGTGGCGGAAGCGTCGGGGCAAGGCCGAGGCCGCCGCCGGATAGGCTCGCGCATGCCAGTCACGACGCCTTCGGCCCGCGGTAGGCCGTCCTTTGATGGGAAATGTGGGCGCAACCTGCGCAAAGGCATTCGATTGACCGATGCGGCAGATCGAAGACGCTGGCATGACTATGCCATGATTCCTTCATAACGTAATTATCTTGCGCCCGTCCGCAATTTGTCATTGAAAGCTGCCAAAGGCCGGGCGTCAGCCGGGGTCCTCCCCAACCTTCCCTCCCGGTTGGCGCAGTTCAACGGACAGACCAGCAAAGGTTCCCCCGCCATGATCACTCGTATTGTCCTTTCCGCCCTCGCCCCCGCCCTCACGCTCGGCCTTGCCGTGGGGGCTGCCCCTGCTGCCGCCCAGGGCAGCGTCGCCGTGCCTTACGTCGATCTCGACCTCACCAAGTCGGCCGGTCGCGACGTGCTCGAGCGGCGGCTCGACCGCGCCGTGCGCAGCGTCTGCGGCGTCCGCCCGCTGCGCGACCTCAGCCGGATAGACGGCTACAAGACCTGCATCGCCGATGCGCGCGCCAGCTACCAGACACAGGTCGAGGTCGCGCTCAACACCGCCAATGCCCGCCGCGTCGCGGTGCTGGCCGACAAGATCGGGCTGCTCGCCAGCTTCTGATCGCCCGAAGGCGATACGGACGGGGCGGTCTCGCGACAGGGCTGGGTCGCCCCTTCTGCTGTCAGTTATAAACGATCCGCACCTTGACGGCGGCTGTCTGGGCCAGCGTGACGGCGGCATCGGCAGTCTCGGCGCGGGTGAGCGCAACACCCATGCGGCGATAGGGCCGGGTAACGGGCTTGCCGAACAACCGCACATCGACCGCAGCGGGATCGGTCGCCAGCGCTGCGTCCAGCCCTTCGAAAGCGAAGGTATCGCTGTCGCGGTCGGCGAGAATCACGGCCGATGCGGCGGGCCGCGCGGCGATATTGCCGGGCACGGGCAGGCCGAGGATCGCGCGGGCGTGGAGGTCGAACTCGGAGAGATCCTGCGACACCAGCGTCACCATGCCGGTGTCGTGCGGGCGCGGGGACAATTCGGAAAAGATCACCTCTTCTCCCCTGACGAAGAATTCGACCCCGTACAGCCCCCACCCGCGCCCGCCGCCTTGCAGCGCCATGACGACCTTGGCGGCCATGTCCTGCGCCTTTTTCAGTGCAGCTTCGGACATTGCGGCGGGCTGCCAGCTTTCGCGGTAATCGCCGCGTTCCTGCCGGTGGCCGATCGGCGGGCAGAAGCTGACGCCGCCGGCATGGCGCACGGTCAGCAGCGTGATCTCGTAATCGAAGGCGATGAATTGCTCCAGGATCACCCGCGCACGGTCGCCGCGCATGTTGGCGACGGCGTATTCCCATGCGGCTTCCAGCGCGGCAGCGTCATCGACCTTGCTCTGGCCCTTGCCCGAGGATGACATCACCGGCTTCATCACCAGCGGATAGCCGATCCGCTCCGCCACCGCGTGCGCCTCGGCGAAACTTGTCGCATAGCCATAGGCCGAGGTGGCCAGCCCCAGTTCGCCCGCCGCCAGATCGCGGATCGCGTCGCGGTTCATGGTCAGCTGCGCTGCGCGGGCGGAGGGGACGATGGTGAACCCTTCCGCTTCCAGATCGGCCAGCACTTCGGTGCGGATGGCTTCGATCTCGGGGACGATCAGGTCAGGCCGGTGCTTTTCCGCCGCCGCCCGCAAGGCCGCGCCGTCGAGCATGGAAAAGACTTCGCGCGCGTCGGCCAGCTGCATCGCGGGCGCGTCGTCATAGCTGTCGCAAGCGATCACCCGCGCACCGAGGCGCTTGGCGGAAATGACGAATTCGCGGCCCAGCTCGCCCGAACCGAGCAGCAGGATGGTGGCAATATGGCTCATGCGGGCAAGGGTGTACCGGCCGGGCACGCCCTGTAAAGCCGAACGTCCAGCCAAGGTGCCGAGCGTGCCGTCAGGCGGCGCGTGAGTGGTGAGCCTGACCGACCTGTCGTCCGCCGCCAGCGCGGGCCATGACCAGCCCGAGTTCGGCTTCGCGCAAGGTCCAGTCGACGGTGCATTCGACCCGCGCCAGCCCGGCGCTGGCGGTCAGCTGCGGCGACTTGGCCGAGACCGGCGCGGCCAGAGCCGAGAAGGTGTCGAGCACGTCTTGCGCCCAGCCCCGCGCCGAACGGATGCTCATTGCCGGGAGCAGCACCCCGAAGCGTTCGCCGTCGAGTTGCGCCAGTTCGTACCCCGGCAGCGCCATCGTTTCGAGGAACTTGGCAAAGCCCCACTGAACCTCGTCCGCCGTGCGCTGGCCGTAACGCAGCAGCAGCGCGCGCATCGCATCGACCGCGAAGATCGCCGCGACCTGACCGCCGCCGCTGGCCAGATGCCGCCGCAGGCTGGCGCAGAAGGCCGGGCGATTGGCCAGCCCGGTCAACGGATCGGTGACTGCGCGGGCGTGGAGTTCACCTTCGAGCGCGCGCAGGTGCTGGACCGAGCGCATCAGCCCGAGCGCGCCTTCCGGCTCCCCGCCCTCGCCCAGCACCGGTCGCAGGCTGAGCGCGAACCAGCGCCGGCAGTCGAGGTTGTTGCAGGTGGTCCGTTCCTCGCAGGAAACCACGGGAAATTCGACCCAGCCCGATCGTCCCGTTCCGGCCAGCGCGGCGGTGACATGCTGCCCCACGAAGGTGGCATGATCGCGTTCGGCCAGGTCGGTTACATGCGGAGGCAGGAGGCCGGAGACGCAATCGACCCCGATTTCGGCAATATTGGCCGAAGCGTGGAGAATGAAACCCTTGCGGTCGAGCCGGATGACAATGTCGCCCGAACTTTCTTCCAGCAGCCCATGCAGGCTGTGATTCTCTGCTACGCTCAAACCAATTTTCATGCCGACAGTGCCCCAGCGGTCCAACGAGAAATTCGTCCACGCGCCTTTAGTCAGATTTACTTGGTAACTAATCCGAAGATTACCGGGATCAACATTTCCCCTGCTTCCCGGCAACAATTCAAAATTCGATTAGTCGCTTTGTATTAATTGACTAAAAAACGAATCATGTCCGGATTTCGTTTACCATAATTCGCCGGTGGGGCATCAAATTCCATACGTATTAGACCGCGTAGGTATTGGCGTGCAGTTGCGGGAACCCGGGGGGCAGCAGGTCAGAGTTCGACCATGATCCGCACGGCCGACGGATCGGCGCCGCAAGCGGCCGCAATGCGCTGGCGGCATTGTTCGATCACCAGATCGACCGCGCCGCCTTCGCTCGCGGATTCGCGCAGGTCACCGGGCGTGACGCCGAGCGCTTCGGCGATGGCGACGATGCGTTCCGGCAGGGGGCGCGCCTTGCCCTTCTCCCATGCCCAGACGGTCGGCTTGCTGACGCCCAGCACCGTCGCGACATCGGCCAGCGTCAGCCCGCGTTCGCGCCGCAGCCGGTTGAGCCGCACACCGAGCTGGTCGGACGCGGGCCGACCGGTCGCTGCACCCAGGCCAGATCCGCTCAGGCCAGACCCGGCACCTTGCAGACTGGCCGCAGCCATCGTCGCCGCACCGATCGCCTGCTCGAAGGCGCAGCCGTAAAGATCGCCGCTGTCCCAGACCACCCGCGCGGCCACCGGGCCGGCTTCGGGCAGATCGATCGTGAAGCCTTCGCCCGTGGACAGCGGGATGATGGTTTCGATCAGCAGGCCGGCTGCCGACAGGTTGTGGACGGTAACATTCGCCTCGAGCCCACCCGGCATCACGCCGCTGGTTTCAAGATACAGGGTCCGGCGCGGCGCGGCGCGCTGATCGCTTCCGGCTGCAATGGTATTGAGGTGGGCCTTGATGGCCATAACAAACGACTCCGCAGGATATGGTACCGCAGAGTCCGGCTCCCGGAGTTAAGATCGCGTTATTTTTTTCGTCGTCGCCGCAGCGGATGCACTTCTGGCCGCAAACGGTTGCCTAACACAGGCTCAATCGGCCCCGGCTCAATCGCTGGCGTCGAGCCCGTAGGCGGTGTGCAGCACCCGCACGGCCAGTTCGGTCTCATCCTCGTCGATCATCACGCTGATCTTGATTTCGGAGGTGCTGATCGCCTGGATGTTGATGCCCCGGTCGGACAGCGAACGGAACATGGTGCTGGCCACCCCGGCATGGCTTTTCATGCCCACGCCGACGACGCTGATCTTGGCGATCTTGCTGTCAGTGATGATCCGGTTGAACCCGATCGCATCGCGCCGGTCCTCCAGCAGCGCCTGCGCGCGAGCGAGGTCGGCTTGCGGCACGGTGAAGGTCACATCGGTCTCGCCCTTGTCGCGGCCCACGTTCTGGATGATCATGTCGACATTGATGCTGGCAGCGGCCAGGGGTTCGAAGATGTTCGCCACCGCGCCGGGCCGGTCGGGCACGCGGGTGAGAATCACCTTGGCCTCGTTCTTGTCATGCGCGATGCCGGTCACAAGCTGGCGTTCCATCAGGCCCTTCTCCACCAATTCGTCCATTTCCTGTTCGGAGACGATCATCGTCCCCGGCAGATCATCGGCAGGCGGTGCGCCTTCGCCGATGAAGCTCGAGAGCACCTGCACCCGCACCTTTTCCTTCATGGCAAGGCCCACCGAGCGGGTCTGGAGCACCTTGGCCCCGACGCTGGCGAGTTCGAGCATTTCCTCGTA
>DAIQNP010000188.1:0-5758 GCA_036788335.1 Erythrobacter sp. | reverse complement strand
TCATCGGCAGGCTCGTCGACATCTTCCAGCCCGACGAGTGCGCCAATTACTTCAGATCATGCGGATATGACCCAGAATGATCGAAAACCGCTCTAGCACGCACGCTTAAGGGCCACAGCCGCCCAGCGTGCTAACTGCCTTTAGATCGTTGCCTTGCGCGGAACTATTGACCCGCGATGACCCTGCGCGCGGAGCGCTGCAGCGAGGCCACCAATGCCAAGAATCATTAACAGCCAGGCCGACGGCTCAGGAACCGCCGGCACCACAGGATCCGTCGGATTAACCGGGCCGATAGGGTCGGTAGGATCAGTCGGGGTCACACCATTGTCGGGGACAAACGCCACCAGCCCGAAAGGTGTCTCGCCACCAACGAGATTGCCTGGGGTAAATGTCAGCCCGCCCCCTCCAGCCGGATCGACCGATGGCGGCGTGAATGGGGACGAGGCGCCAAGTTGCTGATCAGGCGACGTCGCAAGAGATGAAGGCGGACCAGCAAAACCTGCCCCGGGGCTCGTTGGCGTGTCAGCATTCAGCGGGATGGTGCGGGAAGCAGGTCCCCGCGGCGCCCCGGGTCTTGAAATCCTGGACCGGGACCTGCGATCTGGCAAACCGAGATAGGCGATTTCGTAGGCCCCGGGGCCTGGCAAATCGCTCACCTTGGCCGACGCAAAGGCACTTGGGCGCTCCCATCGCAACAAGCCGCGCTTGTCATTTTCAAACAATGTCGAACCGACCATTGCGATCCCAAACAAGGTGACGGCCACTATCGGGAATCGGCGGTCGAGCTTGCTGAGCACTGAGTTGGGGTCTGCCATGAAATGCCTCTGTTCGCGCAATGCGGATTTGGTCAGCCGAGTCTTACTAGGGCCTTGGGCATATCAGTAACTGCCGCGACTGGCCAGAACCGACGGCACAGTGAGCGCGAGGATCCGGACATTGTCGGCAATCGTCGCGGTGCGGACATACAACACGTCGTAGGCCACTCTCCGGCGATAGCTGACATCATTGCGTCCGCTGATCTGCCACAGGCCTGTGAGGCCTGGGCGTACCGCGCAATAGTAGGAAAGATAGCGGCCATAACGTGAGGCCTCATTCTCGACGATCGGCCGTGGGCCGACGAGGCTCATTTCACCGCGCAGCACGTTCAAGAGCTGCGGCAGCTCATCGAGGCTGCTCTTGCGAAGCCATCTGCCGATGCGTGTCACACGAGGGTCGTTCCGCAGCTTGTGATCGCGGGCCCACTCCGCCCGCGCCAAGGGGTCACTTTCGAGAAGCTTTTCAAGCCGCTCTTCGGCGTCGGTGGCCATCGTTCGAAACTTGTAACAATTGAATAAATCACCGTTAAGGCCAATTCGCTTCTGGCGAAAGAAGATAGGGCCGGGATCTGCCAGATACACGCACATCGCTATGACGATCATCACAGGAGCGAAGAAAACCAGCAACACAGCTGCGCCAAGCACGTCAAGAAAGCGTTTTTCACGCAGATTGGAGATCACAAATTCGCGTGGTTCGTCGACCTCTGGTGCGATATAGGAACGTCTTGCGATTAGTACGTCCATGCCGTTCACCTCCACAAGCCATGCTGCATTGCAACATGCCCTAGAGGCTTCTTAGCGATTCGTAAACCATTGCATTGGCGGGATACGTCAAACGTCCCATTCTGATGCAGGATTCAATCAAAGTTTACCACTGCACCGATGATACTGGCCCAAGCCAGCGCAGACAAAGCTGTCGCGAAGGCAATGCCACCGAGCGAGACTCTGTGGGCAAAAGATGCGGGCTCTATAACCAAAGATGTGGGCCGTGCACCCAAAGCCTTTGATCTGCGGGAATGGGGCTGCGCAATGTTTTCCATGTTGCTAGCATCGCCCGAAAAAGGAAAAAAGTGCTTAAGCGCTCAAAACCGATAACCGACCGAAGCTAGCAGGCGTTTTTGCTGCCCAGAGGCAAAGCCAGAACGGTCAAAATATTCTCCCCTCAATCGCAGCGAGATACGCGGGGAAACAAAATAGATAACAGACCCGCCGAATTGATACTCATCGCCAACCAGCCCGGCATCGCCGGTGTCAAACCTCACATACCGGGCTTCGCCGCGCAGAAGCACATTGCGCCGCAACTCATGCTCGGCGACAATTGCTCCGCCCGTTCGAAGAAAGCTGCTAAAAAGAGGATTGATCGATTCATCGACGGTCCGCGTCGCCTGCAACTGGAAGCGCGTCAATCGGGTCGGCGCATAGTAGACATTGGCTTCTGCTGAGACGGCGTTGACACTGGCCACAGTCGGGTCGTCAAACAGCAGCTGCGTGTACCCAATATTGGCGTCAAAGGAGAGCAATTCAGTAATCTGAATTTGCGTACCACCGACCACAGCTAGGGTATCTCCTGATCGGTCTGCCAAAAAGAAATCCGGCAAGCCCGGGAATTCATCGAGATTGCCATTGGCAAACTCGAACCGTCCATATCGGCCTTCGACATAGAGCCGTTGATCCGGACGCCGCGCGTAGGACACTCGCGCGCGCCCTTGGTAAAACGAATAATCACGCAGATTGCCGTCAAAGGCAGCGTTCCCGAAAAATATCAGGCCCTGGTATTCAAACCGGCTATAGCTGCCTTCCCCTTCGAGAGTAAAAGAGCCCAGGTCCTGTTGAATACCTGCATTGCCACCAAAGGAAGTTGTCTCGAGTGGCTGAGCAACATTGCCGCCGCTGCCAAAATCCACTTGGGACGCATCGTTCAAACGGAAATTGGCGCCGCCAAATAGCCGTGTTGGGGTGCCAAGTCCGACGCGGGCGTTTACCCGGCCCTGCAATTGGAAAAGATCACCGGAGTTGTTATTGAGGAACGTCTGATACCCAGTCGACATATTCAGACGAATTTCGCGATCGGTCCGTCGGTCTGCAACGGAGATGCTCGGCCGAACGGAAAGCACAACATCGTTCACATCGAAGAAATCTGTCGCAAACAGGTTGTCAACGTATTCGATGCCGGTTTCGATTTGCGGGCGAACCTCGAATGCTCCCACCGTGATCGGCGGACTGGCGTAATCGGGGCGCTGACGGTTTTCGAGCGGTGTGCGCGGGTCAAAATCCTGGGCGCTTGCAGTCGTAGCCCATCCGCCAAGGATCAAAGCTGCGGAAACGCACAGAGGACTCGTTGGCCGTATGTGCTTTGTCGTCATGTTTGTGCGCATCGTTGCCCTCACGTGCTCAGATCTGACCGGAATCAGTTTTGATAATACCCACGAAATTTCTTGGTGTAGGCGTAAACGTCCCCGTCTCCGGTACTCGCATACTGTTTAATGTTGACCTGGGAAAGGGCCAGCCCGGTTACCTTGGCTTTCGCATCGATCAACATTGCGATCGCAGCCTCGACGGCGCGCATGGAGGTGCGCTTCCACTTTGTGATGACCAGAACGCGATCGGCGGCCGTTGCGAGGACGCGCCCCTCGGCCACACCGAGAATTGGCGCTGTGTCGACGATGACGATGTCATAGACTGATCGTAGCTCGTCGAACATTTTTGCGATGCGCCCTTCGGTTAACGGGTTGCGGGCTTCCTCCTGCTCGCTCCGGCTTCCCAGCACGTGAAGACCGGAGAGCGGATCCTTTTGAATACAGTCTTCCAGACTCGCTCCATCAAGCAGATAGGCAAAGATGTCGTTCGGGTTATCGTAGTCCAGCAAAATGCTTGTGCCCCGGCGCCGAAGGTCAGCATCGACGATCACAACGCTCAACCCTTCAGCGGCGCTGGTACGGGCCAGACATACCGCGGTGGTTGTCTTGCCTTCACCAGGAAGCGCAGATGTGACTGCAATTGTCCGCGGGCGGGTGCCTGGCGATAAGGTCAGAAAGGTCCGTATCGACCGAAAGGCTTCAGCAAAAAGGGAGTGAGGGTGTTTGAGGACGTAGTCATGCGGTGCTTCAATTGTGCGGCGGCCCTTGATTGTTGAGCTGAGGATCGGGATCGCGCCCGCATAACGCAGTTGCAACCGGCGCTCGACGTCACGCTTGGTCTGGACGCCGCGCCGCAGATACTCGGCCATCAGGATCGCGAACAATCCGGCGCTGATCGCCAGCACCAGACCCGCCAGACCGATCAAAATGTAGTTGGGACTGGAAGGGGCTGAAGGGACAACAGCGCGTGAGGCGATCGTCGCGTCAGGCATCGCGCTATTGCGCAGGGCGCCGCTCTCTTGTGAGCGCTCAAGGAAAGATTCGTAGATCGCCTGCGCCGCGGCAGCCTTTTGTTCGAGCGCGCTCAGCCCGGTTTGAGCCACACTATTGCCGCGCACGGCACCAAGGGCGCTGCCCCGGCTTGATTCGATCGACGCCACCCGGGATTGGGCGGTCTGGACTTCAGCCTCGAGGTTGGAGAGGACCCGATCAATCTCGTCCTGGATGCGCTCGCGAATATCCTTCAGCTCTTGCTCCACTTGGCGGCGTTCCGGATGGAGGGGACCGTACCGCTCGCGCAGCACCGCAAGCCGGGCGCTGGCATTGGACTCTTGCTGGCGCAAGCTCGCAATCGTGCCGGAACCAAGAGCAGCACCCACATCGGCCCCGGCGCCGCCGCGGGTCATCTGCTCGCGGGCAGAATTGTAGCGGCCGCGCTTTTCGGCGAGGTCAGCGCGCGCCTGCGCAAGCTGGGTATTAAGATTGGAGACTTCCTGCTCAGCGTTTGTAGCGCTGTTGTTGCTCGAAAGTCCGCGCGAAGCGCGATATTGATCGACAGCAGTCTGCGTCGAGATGGCGTTGGCCTGCAGTTCGGCAAGCCGCGCGTTGATGAATTCGGACGAGTTATCGCTTCTGGCGGTTTTTGCTTCAATCTGGGTAAGGAGGTAAGCCTCGGCCAGAAGGTTGGCCGAGGCGGCTGCGAACGCTGGATCCTCGTTGATCGCGAGGATATCGACGACCCGAACATCGCCCCGCCGGCTGACGGTCGTTGCCGCCCTGATCCTCTTAGCGAGAATCGTGAGCTCATCTGCGCGAAAGGCATCGCCGTCGGGCGATGCAAAGCGCGTGGCGTAAAGTTTGGCAGCCCGCTCCGCCACCTGTGGGGAACTGATCATCGCAATCTCGGTGTCGACCTCATCGACACCGACAAGATTGCGCCGGGTATCGCGCGCAGCGGTCTCGACAGGTGCACCTGTCGGTTCAATCAGCAAGCTCGAGGCAGCAGCATATTGCGGGGTGAGGACCGACATGATCGCTCCTGTGAGTCCGATGATCGCCGCGACGACGATCGCAAACAGAAGGAGGTTGCGCCGAAAAATCTGCCACAAGAGGCCAGGATCCGGAAGCAGAGGCACACGTGTGTCTCCGGCAATTGCCGTATCTTGGTCGTCGGTTTCGAAATCAGGATCGTTATTTAAAGCCATGATGCCCCATTGCGTTCTGAAGGGTGCGACCGCAAGCGCTTAGTGATCAACCGCAAGTTGTCGTTCCATTTCTTCGCTTTGCAAAGCTCTTCACGCGTTGCAACGTTGGGCAGATTGGTCGAAAACTTCAGTAGGGCAAGCAGCACGAAAATAGAAGCCAGAATGGCGCGTCTCCATCGGAAGTGTGGGCGGGCGGATTGTGATCGGTATTTTTCCAGATAACGAGGTTCTTTCAGTCAATTTTGTTTGGTTATGCAGGCGGCGCGGAGCCGACGGTTTGGGCAATTCTGGCACGAGGTTATATTATAGCATCGCATTCAAGATCTTAGAGTCTGATTCGAAATTATCGGCATTGATTTCATGCTCTTGCGATGCGGCGGGC
>DAIQNP010000187.1:5485-5762 GCA_036788335.1 Erythrobacter sp. | reverse complement strand
TCAGCCACTGATCTGGAAGCGATCAGCTAGCACGCATTGTTCGACGGGGACTGTTTGCGGCGCATCCGAGCGTCATTTCCGCGCGCGCGCGCCCGTTCGCTCCCAGCCAAGCTCTCATGTCTTCCGTCTACCTCGTTGCATCAGCAGAATCCTAGCTCGACCCCAAAACGCGCAGGGCGGCTTTCGGCCGAAGCAGATATTTAGCCTTATGATGCCGAGCGACCGGGTCTGGGTCGAGGCTGTGTAAAAACGTCCGGTTTGATTGTGGCAGCCGGTT
>DAIQNP010000187.1:3529-5475 GCA_036788335.1 Erythrobacter sp. | reverse complement strand
GGCGTTCATTGCTCTGATCGGGAACGGCTGGGTCTGGGTCGGTAGCTGACCCTGCCCTACTCTGACCGAGAATGGCGGCTGTCCGAGGTTCGCTTCCAAAAACTGACATTCACCAAGCGACCCCGAAGCGGACGAAATTGAAGAGGGGTTGCAATGCCTTTCAGAGAGCAGATTCCCTTCCCAAGGTCGCTTGCCATCGGGCTTTCAGAGCACCGGCGGTTCCAGTGCCATACACGTAGCGGTCCGGGCGAACCAGAACCGCTTCGACCGCATGGAGATTGAACCATTCGCGCAAGCGGTCGGCAAATGGTGCGAACCGAAGCTCTCCAAGATCGTCACGGGTTATGAGCCAGACATCTGACCCGATTGCGTCGTCCAGCCGGCTGCCGTCGTTTGCGACCACTTGCGGAAAATAGCTCCCCGCGCATTTGGATCCAGTAAGGATCGCTCCAGCATCAATCGGCGGATAGGCAGGCGGTCCGTCGGGCAGCCTGCCAAGCATCCGCGCGATGGAGAATTTCGTGTCGCGCACCGCTGCGCTGAGCCTACTTGTGGTGCACACCATCCGTCCCATCATGATTGCCATATCGATAGTCGCGCGCAGATTGGGCGCGCGTTCTGGCTGATAGGTATCAAGCAGCTTCTGGTCTGCCTCCCCCTTCGTGACCGCTGCCAGCTTCCAGGCGAGGTTCGCTGCATCGCGCAGGCCCGAACACATGCCTTGCCCCGCAAAGGGTGGGGTCTGGTGCGCTGCGTCGCCTGCCAGAAAGACCCGGCCCTTGCGCCATTGCTCGGCAATGCGGGCGCGAAAGGTGTAGACGGCTTTGCGCTCGATCCTCACCGCGCCGTCAACCTTCCACGGGGCGAGCATTGTATTAACTGCTGCGTCGGAACCCACCTGCTCTGGCGTTTCGCCGGGCAGGATCATAAACTCCCAACGGTGCCGCCCTTCGCCCATCAGCACGCATGTGGTTGGCCGCGCGGGATCGCAGATCTGGAGGTTAGCGGTGGGCAGGCGCGAAGCATCATCAACTAGCGCATCCACCACCAGCCACGGTTCTTCGAACCCGAGATCCTCGAAGGTGATCCCGCAAGCCTTGCGCACCGGACTGCGCGCCCCGTCCGCGCCGACCAGCCAGCGCGCGCGGATAGTGTGTTCGCCGCCGGGCGTGGCGAAGCGAGCGGCGACGCCGCCCGCATCTTCTGCAAATGAATGCATTTCCCATCCGCTGCGCAGATCGGCGCAACTGTGTGCGGCCAGCGAGGTGCGCAGCGCCGTTTCGACCGAGGGCTGGTGGATCATGTTGGCGACCGGCCAGCCGCCGGGGCCGGTCTGCTCGGCGCCGTTAAAGCACAGCAGCAGGCGGCCTTTTGCATTGCGGAACTCGTAGCGGTTGGCCTGGCGACTGGTCGCCATCACCGCTTCGGCCGCGCCCGCCTCCTGCAGAATGCGCATCCCTTCATGGTCGATATGCGCCGCGCGCGGGAGCGGGTAGATGTCCGCCTCCTTCTCGGCGACAATCACGCTGACCCCGCGCTTTGCCAGCAGGGCCGCAAGCGTGATGCCCGTTGGCCCGCCGCCGATGATCAGCACGTCGCAGTCGTGGGCGTTGTCCATGATCGGTCAGCTTTCAGCAATCATGGTCGCTTCGATATGGCCGAGGCCATCGATCTCGGTGCGCACCACATCGCCTGCCTTCAGGAACTGGCGTGGGTCCATCGCCGCGCCGATCCCGCCCGGCGTGCCGGTGAACAGACAATCGCCCGGCTCCAGCGTCATGCCGACTGAGAGGTGCTCGACCTGCGCCCACACGTTGTAAACGAGGTGTTTAGTATTCGAGTTCTGCCGCTCCTCGCCGTTGACGTAGCAACGGATGCCGAGATCATGCGGGTCGCCCAGCTCGTCGGCGGTGCGACCGAAGAAACGATCATCGCCCGTGTCGGCG
>DAIQNP010000187.1:0-3519 GCA_036788335.1 Erythrobacter sp. | reverse complement strand
CACGGGCCCATCGGCGCGTGGGTGTCGAAGCTTTTGCCCAGCGACCACTGCGGCACGGCGTGCTGCCACATCCGTTCGGTCATGTCGTTGCCGACGCAATAGCCAAAGATCGCAGCGGGCGCGTCGGCGGCGGCGATGTGCTTGCCGCCTGCGCCGATGACCGCCACCAGCTCCGCTTCGTAATCGGGGGTCACGGTGCCGCGCGCGATCAGGATCGGGTCATAAGGCGCGTTCACGCTGGTCTGCGCCTTGGTGAACCACACCTGCCGTTCCGGCGTGCCGAGGCCGCTTTCGGCGATGTGATCGGCATAGTTGAGGCCGATGGCGAAGACCTTGCCCGGGCGCTGCACGGGCGCTTCCAGTCTGACCTCTGAAATTGCAATCCCCGCTCCGGTCGCCGCCTTGGCTTCGAGACCGTGCTTCAGCGCCTCCCAATCGCGGATCAGGTCGATCATAGTGCCGGGCACGCCGGTTTCGACCACTATGTCGCCAACGACGATCCCGGTGCGGGTCTTGCCATCATGGGTGAAGGTGCAGAGTTTCATCGGTCAGGCTTCCTTGGGTGTGCGGGAGAACAGGCGCTTCACGCGTAATTGCAGCGCGGTGACGAAGGCGACGAGGCCGGGCGGCGGAGCCATCTTGCCGGCAAACATCGGGTGCGGAGTGCCCCATTGGACGGCGAGCAGCGCCTGCATGGTCTGCTTTGCAGGCGGATCGGCAGCGGTGAACAGATCGCCATCGGTCCAGTGCTCCAGCTCGTTGCCGAAGGGGTCCTTCCAGTAATCGAAGATCTGGCTGCCCATAATGTGCCGCCCTACGCCCCACGCGGCTTCGCGCTCGCGGGCCTTGAGATATTCGTGGCCGAGCATCAGGTCATCGAGGCTTTCGACTTCGAAGGCGGCGTGGAGTAACCCGAGCGCCCCCGGCAGCTGGGCGAGGAAGATGGTGTGGTGATCGGAGAGCACGTCTCCCCGGTCGCAGCGCATGAAGGCGCCCAGCGGCACGTTCGGTGCGGCCTCGATCTCGTCGGAGGTGAGCAAGCCGAAGCGCTCCTTCCACCAGCGTTCCGATGCGCGAAAGTCGCTCACTTTGAGCACTGCATGACCGATGCGACGCACGTGCGCCGGCGATGGCTCCAGACGGATCATCTCGCGTTGGCGAGGCTTGTCGGCGGCGGAGTTGAAGCGCGGGGGCGGGCACGGCGCAGGCGGCGCGCAGGTCTGGCCCGCGACCACCTCGACGCAGTAACCGTCCGGATCGGTGAGGTGGACGACCATGCCGCCGCCGGGCTCTTTCAGCGGTTGGGCCGCGACGCCTTCATGTGCTGCGAGAGTTTCCAGATCGGCAATGCTGGCAGCGCGCAGCCCGACCGCGAGAAACTTTGCTGCCCCCGGCTCGGTCACATGGACGAAAGGACGCCCGTCGCTGCCTTTGCCGTATAGCCGCCCGCCTTCCTCGAAGCAGGAGAGACCGAAATCCCCGAGGAAGCCGCGCATCAGCGCAAGGTCGGGCGCGGCAAAGCGGACGTGCGCAATGTCTTCGACCTTGATGATGGCCATGATTCCCTCCTCGCGCCCGGCCGGCGAAATCCGCCGAATCGTTTCTGACTATTTGGTCAATATGGTTGAATTTGACTATCTGGTCAAGTATAGCAAGAGCATGACCACTCAAGCGCTCCAGCAAACCAAGCCCTCCCGCACAGGACGAACCCGCATGGCGCTGATCGCGGCGGGGTTGGATTTGCTGGTCGACCGTCCGATCGACGCGATCCCGATTGACGATTTCGTCGCCCGCGCAGGTGTCGCCAAGGGCAGTTTCTTCAACCATTTTAGAGACAAACACGATTTCGCCGCCGCCGTTGCCACCGAGGTGCGGCTGGAGGTGGAGGCGGAGGTGGCACGCGCCAATGCGGGAGTGAGCGATCCTTTCGCGCGCATAGCCGGAGGGATGGCGGTGGCCGCGCGCTTCGCGGTCGAACAGCCGCGAAGGGCGATGGTGCTGCTGCGCAGTCAGATGCCCGCCACCAGCCAGTCCCATCCGTTCAACCGGGGCCTGAAGGACGATATCGAGGCGGCGCTGGAACAGGGCCTTCTGCGGCCCGAGGCGCGCCTTACGGGGGTGCCTTACTGGCTCGGCCTTTGTCAGGTGCTGATGATGCACCTGATCGAGACGCATCCTACACGCCAGCAAGCCGCAGACCGGCTGGGCGATATGCTGCTGATGGGCCTCACCGGATTAGGCGCCCCTCCTGCACACGCGGAAGAACTCTCGCATGCAGCCCGGATCATGCAGGCTGGCCAGCCCTGATATGACAGCGTCTTTCAATAGCTTGCAGAGCCACCCTGCAGAAGTCGGAGCGGGCCGTCAGCTTTCCAAGCCTTCACCCTTCATGAGCACCGTTGAGGCGCGATCCGAAAGCGACATGGCGGCTTCTCGCGCAACCAGACGTTCAACGCAGCGGCCGCCAACGACCAGATCTGGGTCGGCGGCTGCCGTCTCTTTTTGCTAATCGGTCGGCAGTTTTCCGGCTCTGGACGATCAAGTTGTCGCTCGGAAATCGCGCCACCGCCTTCATCTTGAACCGTGACCTGCTGCATCGGCCGATTTGAGCGAAACTAATGCCATGACGCCCAAGCAGGAAGCCTTCTGTCAGCGCTACGTGGAGCTCGGCAACGCCAGTGAGGCGTATCGGCGATCCTACAACGCCGAGGAGATGTCTGCCGCTAGCGTCAATCGCAAAGCCAAGGAGCTGCTCGACAACGGCAAGATCGCGGCAAGGCTCGATCAACTCAGGGCCGCTCACGCTGAACGTCACGCAGTCACGGTCGATGACATTGCCCAGATGCTTCGCGAGGATCGTGAGTTTGCGCGTCAGCACGCCAAACCGTCTGCTTGCTTTGCTGCCACCATGGGTCTTGCATCGCTCTACGGGCATCACACCGATATAACCGAGATCACAGGCAAGAAGGGGGCGGACCTCAACCCTACCCTCACTGACGAGGAGAGCCGCAACATGCTCGCCGACCGGCTGAGCGAAGCTCTCAGCCGATTTGCTGCCGCCAAATCCAAGCAACCGGCGATCCAGTGATTTAAGCGCGTCGTCGCGATCTGGCTAGACGACTGCGCAAAAGAGCGAGGCCCCGTCCTCCACGGACCCTACGCTCTACTGGCTCTCTCATTTCGAACGGGTGCCTACGCTACTCGTGCACGTAATCGATGACGAACGACACCTAGCCGAGATAGCCCAATTGGCAGGCGCGGAATACTGATTGCGCGCGGTTGATGGTGCCCAGACTTATGCAGGCCCGGCTCAGATGGTATCGCACCCCAGCGTGGCTGCACCCTAGGATAATGCCGATTTCGTGGTCTGTCTTGCCCAGCGCCGCCCAGCGCAGGCATTCGATTTGCCGGAGAGTCAGCACGCTTTCGGTCGGCAGATAACGCGGATCGCGGCTGACCTGCACCTGTCCCCCGTCAGCACCAATGGCACAGATTTGAGGTTGTGATTTAAGGAGGATT
>DAIQNP010000186.1:0-5767 GCA_036788335.1 Erythrobacter sp. | reverse complement strand
AGACTTTCATGCGCGAGCTGTTCTGGCTTTCGCTTGATCCTCCGGGGCCGGAATACGGCTTCAGCCCGTTCGTGCCGCTGAAGGAAGGCGGATGGTTCATCCTGACCGGCGCATTCCTGACAATCTCGGTGCTGTGCTGGTGGGCTCGCACCTATATGCGAGCCAAGGCGCTGGGCATGGGCATGCACATTCCCTGGGCCTTCGCCTCGGCGATCTGGCTGTTCCTGGTGCTGGGCTTCATCCGCCCGTTGCTGCTTGGCCAATGGTCCGAAGCAGTGCCCTACGGGATCTTCAGTCACCTCGATTGGACCAACAATTTCTCGCTGGTCTACGGCAACCTGTTCTACAATCCGTTCCATGCGCTCTCGATCGTCTTCCTTTACGGGTCGGCGGTGCTTTTCGCGATGCACGGGGCGACCATCCTCGCACTCGGCCGCTATGGCGGGGAACGCGAAATCGAACAGATCACTGACCGCGGGACCGCCGCCGAACGCGGCGCGCTGTTCTGGCGCTGGACGATGGGCTTCAACGCCACGTTCGAATCGATCCACCGCTGGGCCTGGTGGTTCGCAGTCCTGACCACGCTGACCGGCGGCATCGGCATCCTGCTGACCGGCACGGTGGTCGACAACTGGTACCTGTGGGCGCAGGAGCATTATTACGCTCCGGACACGGTCAACTACGATCCGAGCGACGCGATCGCAGGTTCGACCGGGCAGTAAGAGCGGGGCCGGGCTTCGGCCCGGCTGCCGGCACCCCGGTGCACACACGAAACCCGGCCCGACCGCTATGGTCTGGCCGGGTTTTCGTTTTGAACCATGAACTGCGGGGCTTGGCTTGCGGGAACTGGCCCGCGGCCATTGGTGCAGGAGAGGGCCTAGGTGTCGGCGCGCGCCGCCAGCCGCGTGCGCAGGTCCAGCAGGTGCAGCGGCAGCGACAGGGCCAGCGGCAGCGCGATCCACCACCAGGCCGCGCCGGTCAGCGCAGCGCGCAGGCCCAGCACGATCAGCGCTGCCGGACCGAGCAGTCCCGCGACCTCGCTCCAGCGCCAGCCGCGCCGCCGCAGCCACACGGCCTCGATCAGCAACACGCCGAGAATGAGATCGGCCGCATGGCCGCTGGCAAACAGGAAACCGGCTGCAGCCATCATCGGCGCCGCGCGCCGCTCAGCCGAACGGGCCGTTGAGCCGGACCACCGCCAAATTGAGCGCGCCGGCAAAGCTGACCCACACAAGATAGGGCACCAGCAGCCAGGCCGCGGCGCGCGAAAACCGTCCGCAATAGACAATCAGCACCAGGATCGAGATCCATAGCAGGATCAGTTCGTAGAACGCCCAGTCGGGGCGTTGCAGGCGGAAGAAGATCAGGCTCCAGCCGATGTTGAGAAACCCGTTGAGCGCGAACATGCCCAGCACCCATTCCGACGCCGCCGCATGGGGCGCATCGCCCCATGCGGTAATCCCGGCGATGGTGATCAGCGCATAGATCAGCGTCCAGCCCATCGGAAACAGCATGTCGGGCGGGTTCCAGCCGGGCTTGGCCAGCGCCTGATACCACGGCCCCAGATCGGTGATCGTCGCCCCCAGTGCAGCAACGCACAGCGCCGCTCCGGTTGCGAGGGTCACCGGCAGGATCATCATTCGATTCATGGTCGGCAAGGTCTAGGGTCCCGCTTCACAACCTGCAATGGCCGACATCGCCTGTCATCGAGGCCCGCCGCGTCCTAATGGGTGGCCGCCCTCAGGCCGAGCAGGTGTGCTGTGTCCTTGAGGAAGATCTTGACGTGCGCCATCGGCTTGGACCGCACCAGCTTCTTGTTCATGTAGGCCTGCCAGGTGAGCTGCTGCACGTCCTTGTCGTCGCACATGGTGACGAAGCGTTCGCGGCGCTTGTCGGACGAGTACCAGAAATACTGCATCATCCCCAGCACCCAGAACACGCGGCCGTGTTCCTTCATGAAGGCCTTGCGGGCGCTGCGCAGATGCTTGGCCTCGCCGGTCCTGAGGAACGCGCTCGCTGCCTCGCCCACCAGCCGCCCGCCGACCATCGCGTAGTAGATGCCCTCGCCCGAGGCTGGCGCGACCACGCCCGCCGCATCGCCGGCGACGATCACGTCGGCGCCGTTGTCCCAGCGCTTCAAGGGCTTGAGCGGGATCGGCGCGCCTTCCCGCCGGATCGTCTCGCAGCGGTCGAGGCCGAGATCATCGCGCATCGTTGCGATCGCACCTCTCAGGCTGAAGCCCTTGTTGGCGCTGCCCACGCCGATGCTGGCGGTGTCTCCATGCGGGAACACCCAGGCGTAGAAATCGGGCGACAGGCGGCCCTGATAGAACACGTCGCAGCGCCCCGCATCGAATTGCTCGGAATTGCGCGGCGGGGCCTTGATGATCTCGTGATAGGCGAAGACGCATGGGATACGCTCGGCACCCGGCAGGCATTGCTTGGCCACGGCAGACCGCGCGCCATCCGCGCCGATGACGCAGCGCGCGCGCACGCTTTCGATCGGACCCCCGCGCGAGCGGCGGAACGTGACGATCGGGTGAGCGTGGTCGTCACGCTCGATCTTCTCGAAGGTGGCGGTCAGGCGTTCGGCGCCGGACAGGCGCGCGCGTTCGCGCAGCCACTCGTCGAATTCCTCGCGGTCGACCATGCCGACATAACCGATCTCGCCCACCGGCATGTCGACCGCCCGGCCCGATGGCGCGATCATCCGCGCCAGCCGCGCCTTCGCCACCAGCAGGTGCTGGGGAATGTCGAAATCGGCGAGCAGGCGTGGAGGCACCGCGCCGCCGCAGGGCTTGATCCGCCCGCCGCGCTCGATCAGCAGCACCGAATGTCCGGCCAGCGCCAGATCGGTCGCCGCGGTCGAGCCCGAAGGTCCGCCGCCGACGATCACCACGTCATAGATTGTCTGGTTCATGCAAACTGCTCCCTCTCCGAATGCGTCATGCTGGCGCGCATGGCTGCGCCGCCGGTCGCCCTGATGGCGAGAAAGGCAGCCAGCAGGAACGCCGCTGCCTCGATACTGAAGACCAACTGGAACGCCGCGCCGTCGTCGCCCAGCACTCGACGCGCGATGTCGACTCCGACCGCGCCGGTCAGCCCGCCAAGGCCGAAG
Organism: Erythrobacter sp.; assembly: GCA_036788335.1. Taxonomy (GTDB): domain Bacteria; phylum Pseudomonadota; class Alphaproteobacteria; order Sphingomonadales; family Sphingomonadaceae; genus Erythrobacter. The sequence goes on along the minus strand of DAIQNP010000186.1, from coordinate 2,649 downwards.
GCGATGGCCTGGCTCGCGCCCCAAACGCCCATGCGCACGCCTTCACGGGTCTTTGCGCCCGCGCCCGCCAGTCCCATCATCGCGCCGATGGCAGCGACAGCGAAGACGCCGTTGCCCAGCCCCAGCACGAAGACATTGATGCCGAGCGGCCAGCCCGGCCCTGCCATAGCGGCCAGCCCCAGCGCGCCCAACGCCGCCGCCGACATCAGACAGCCGCCCACCACCCAGATCCGTAGCCCATCGGGCCGCTTGCCGGAAAAGGCGCTGCCGCCGATCCCGGTGACGATCATGCCCAGCAGAATGCCGGCCTGATGCTGCCCGCCGAGCCGGGTCGAATCTCCCGGCGTCATGCCGAAAATAAGCCCGGCGAAAGGCTCGAGGATCAGGTCCTGCATCGAGAAGGCGATCATCGAGACGAAGATGAAGATCGTGAACCGCCGCGCCGCCGGCTCGTGCCAGATTTCGGCCAGCGCCGCGCGAAAATCGGGCGCGGCTTCGTCGGTGGCGGCATGGCCGAAGCGGCCCGCCTGTCGTTCGAGCCGGAAGGTCGCCAGCACGGTCAGCGTCACCATCGCCAGCGCCAGCCCGCCTGCCACCAGCATCAGCCGCTCGAACGAAAAGGGCTCGATCAGCCCGCCGACCGTGATTGCGGATGTGACGATGCCCGCGACCATCATGATCCACGTCACCGCCGCCGCTGCCGCGCGCCGCTGCGGCGCGACGCCCGATGCCAGCAGTGCCAGCGCCGATGTTCCGCCTGCGCCAACGCCTGCACCGATCAGCGAATAGGCCAGCAGCGCAAGGGCGAAACCGAGCCAGAAGGATGAAGCCATCAGGATCGTCGCCTGAGTCGCCAGCAACCCGCCCGCCGCCAGCACTGTTACCCCGCCGATAATCCATTTCGTCCGGTTGTTGCCCTTGTCCGAAGCATGGCCCCACAGCGGACGGCCGAGTTGCACCGCATAGTGCCACGCCACCAGCCCCGCCGGTATTGCCGCCAGCAGACCCAGCTCGACCACCATCACCCGGTTCAGAACCGTGGTCGCCAGCATCACCAGCGCGCCGATCGACGCCTGCACCAGCCCGATGCGGACAATGGCAAGCCAGCCAAACCCGGTGCTGCTTGCAGCAGTCGAAGCAGGGGCGAGCGAGCCGTGCATCAGATATAGCCCCCCAGCCCGAGTGCGGCAGCCAGCATCCCCAGCACATAAAGCAGCACGCCCACTCCGTTGTACCACGGAGCATATTGCTTGGGATCGCGCAGCAGCCGCGGCATGGCGGCGAATTGGGCGGCCAGCACGCCGCCGACGATCGCCGCCGACAGGGTGAAGCCCCACAGCGCCAGCAGCACGATCACCGCCACCTGCGCCAGCGCCATCGTCGCGCAGGCAAAGCGTGCCGCGCCGTTCACGCCCATCGTGACGGGAAGCGATTTGAGGCCGGTTGCGCGGTCGCCCTCCACCGCCTTGAAATCATTGAGCGTCATGATCCCGTGCGCGCCAACCGAATAGAGCGCGAGCACGATCAGCACTTCACTGGCAGGCAGCGCGCCCAGCATCACGGTCGCGCCGGTGAACCAGCTCAGCCCTTCATAGGTGAAGCCGACCACCGCCGGGCCGGTCCAGCCGCTGGTCTTGAACCGGAACGGCGGCGCGGAATAGGCCCAGGCGAGCACAAGGCCCACCAGCCCGGCAACAAACACCAGCGGGCCGAGCAGCCAACCGACCGCAGCCGAAATCACCGTCATGATCAGCGCGATATAGAGACCCCAGCGCCCCGCGATGCGCCCCGAGGGGATCGGCCGATCGGGTTCGTTGATGGCATCGACATGGCGGTCGAACCAGTCGTTCACCGCCTGGGACGTGCCGCACACCAAAGGTCCGGCCAGCATCACCCCGCCCGCAACGAACCACAGCCGCCCGTCCAACCCCGCGCCGGACGACACCGCGCCGCACATGAAGGCCCACATCGGCGGAAACCAGGTGATCGGTTTGAGCAGTTGCAGCACGTCGCGCAAGGCCGGGCGCCTTGCCGGGCGCGGCGCCGGATTGGGCGCAGTTCGAGTCGAGGTCGCCGAATGCTCCATGCACAAAGGCTATGCCTGACAAAGTGAAGCGTCAAATTGTTTTGACACTTCTGATCCGGAATCGGACCGATTTTGCGATGATATTCACTTTCGCGCTGGCGGTAGTGTCAAGTTGGCCAATCGACGCAAGGGTCATGACGGGACCGACTCATCTGCAAAACCCGGCTTTGCAAGGCAGCGCAGATCGGTGCGGATCGGACCAAGTATGCCGGGCCGTTGACGGGCCGTTGCGGGGTCGTTGCGGGGTCGTTGCGGGTGCATTCTATGCGCATTGACCCGGCAAGTCGGACCGGATCAGTCGTTGTCGCCCGCCAGATTGCCGAGCCCATATCGGTGCAGCTTGGAATAGAGGCTCTGGCGTGACAGTCCCAGGATCTCCGCTGCCGAAGCCCGGTTGTCCGAGGTATAGGACAGCGCCGCCTCGATACACAAGCGTTCGATCAGGTCGGTGCTTTCGCGCACAATATCTTTCAAGGACATGCGCCCGACCAGTTCGGTCAATTGCTCGACCGAACGCGGCAGGTCCTGCGCGCTGGGTGGCAGATCGCGCAGGCGGCGTCCGA
>DAIQNP010000185.1:0-5784 GCA_036788335.1 Erythrobacter sp. | reverse complement strand
AGGGGATGATCGAGGCGCAGGCGAAGTTCGCGCAGGATTCGCTGCAATTGTGGCAAGGGGTGGCACAGCAGTTCCTGGGCGCGGCGGGCATGGGCACAGGTACCGGCACGCCCCCTGATCCGGCCATGCTGCCGATGACAGACCGGCGCTTTGCCGATCCGGCGTGGCGCGAACACCCCGCCTTCACCTTGCTGCACCAGACCTATCTGATGCTGACCGACTATTACCGCACCAGCGTCAGGACGATGGAAGGGATCGACCCGGACAAGCGCCAGCAGCTCGAATTCGCGGTCAGCGCGCTGGCCGAAGCGATGAGCCCGGACAATTTCGTGGCGCTCAATCCGGTGATGATGAAGCGCACGGTCGAAACCCGCGGGCAGAATCTCGTGCGCGGGATGCAGCACCTGATCACCGACATGAAGCGCGGGCAGTTGACCCACACCGATCCCGATGCCTTCAAGCTGGGCGAGAACCTGGCCGCGACGCCGGGCAAGGTGGTGCACGAAACCCCGCTCTATCAGCTGATCCAGTACAACCCCTCGACCCCGGATGTGCTGGCGGTGCCGCTGATCATCTTCCCGCCGTGGATCAACCGCTTCTACATCCTTGATCTGACGCCCAAGAAAAGCTTCATCAAATGGGCGGTCGATCAGGGCATCACCGTGTTCGTGGCGAGCTGGAAGTCGGCCGACGAAAGCATGGCCGATGTCGTGTGGGACGATTACATCCGCGCCCAGATGGACGCGATCGATCATGTCCGCGCCCGGCTCGATGTGCCGCACGTCCATGCCATCGGTTACTGCGTCGCCGGCACCACGCTGGCCGCGACACTGGCAATCCAGGCCCGGCGCGGCGAGGCGGACAAGGTCAAGAGCGCCACCTTCTTCACCGCGCAGGTCGATTTCGAGAAGGGCGGCGATCTCAAGCATTTCATCGACGACGGGCACCTCGAAATGATCGGGAAGCTGTCGCAGCAGGGCTATCTCGACGGACGCTATCTGGCCGCGACCTTCAATGCGCTGCGCGGCAAGGACCTGATCTGGAATTATGTCGTCAACAACTACCTGCTGGGCGAAGGGTATCCGGCCTTCGACCTGCTCCACTGGAACGGCGATGTCACCAACCTGCCGGCCAAGTGGCATGGCGCCTACCTGCGCGACCTCTACCGCGACAACAAGCTGGTGGTGCCCGATCTGATGGAGGCCGATGGCACCCCGATCGATCTCACGCGCGTCACTACCCCCAGCTTCGTGCAGGCCGGACGCGAGGACCATATCGCGCCGCCGGAAAGCGTGTTCCGGATGACCAGGCATTTGAGCGGGCCGATCGAATTCATCCTGGCCGGATCGGGCCATATTGCCGGGGTGGTCAATCCGCCGGCGGCGGGCAAGTACCAGTACTGGGTCGGCGACACTGCCGCGCCTTCGCTCAAGGCCTTCGTCGACGGGGCGACCGAGCATCCGGGCAGCTGGTGGCCGCACTGGCTGGAATGGCTGCACCGGCAGGACGACAGCCGGGTTGCGGCCGATGGCAAGCGGGTTCCCGGCGGCAAGGGCGATCGGGTGATAGAGGATGCGCCGGGCCGGTATGTGATGACCCGTTGACCCGCTGGCCGGCGGCGCAGGCAAAGCTGCCAATCTTCATCGATTTGATGGTTTATTGTGCGCTGCACAAAAAAGGTTGACTCGGCCTCATCACTCGCTATTTTGTGCAGTGCAACATGAAGCGAGGACGACATGGCTGACGGTAAACCTGCGATGACCGAAACTCCTGTGACTGCATCCAAGGCGGCACCGGCCAAGATCGATGCGGCCGCTGAAAAAGCCTATGCCGAAGCGGCCGCCAAGAAGTCAGCCACGGCCAAGGTTGCCGCTCCGGCAGTTGCCGAAGCGTCCAAGCCAATTGCCGCCAAGGCTGCCGCGGCAGAACCCGCCAAGGCCGAGCCCGCCGCTCCTGTTGCACCTGCACCGGCCAAGCTGGTGAAGAAGGCTGCGGCCAAAACGGTGCCGACCAAGTCGGTCGCCGCGAAGCCCGCCCCCGCGAAGTCAGCGCCTGCAAAAGTCGTGGCTGCGAAGAAAGTCGCAACCAAGGCCAGCGCCGCCAAGCCCGCCAAGAACAAGACCACCACTGCCCCCACAAACCCTGTTACCAAGCTCAAGGAAACCATCATGGCAACTGCTGCAAAGACCGACATCACCGCCTCCGCCAAGGAAATGCTGGCCGACACCCAGGCCCGCGTGAAGACCGCCTTCGCCAAGACCGGCGAAATGACCGCCGAAGCCGGCGAATTCGCCAAGGGCAACGTCGAAGCCGTCGTCGAAAGCGGCAAGATCTTCTTCACCGGCGCGCAGGAACTGATGCGTGACAACCTCGAAACCGGCAAGACCGTGGTCGAAACCGTCACCGAAGACGCCAAGAAGATGGCCGCGATCAAGTCGCCGACCGAACTGATGCAGCTTCAGGGCGAACTCGCCCGTCGCAACTTCGACGCGCTGGTGTCCTACGGCTCGAAGCGCACCGAAGCCTGGGTGAAGCTCTACAACGAAGCCTTCGCCCCGATTTCGAACCGCGTCAGCGTTGCCGCCGAGAAGATCTCGAAGGCTGCGTAACCCACGTTTCTGAGCCGGGCCTCTCCTCTCTCTCCCAATCCCGGTTCACGAAAGCGCACCGCAAGGTGCAGGCCGGTCAGACTAGCGTCTGGCCGGCCTTTTCTTTTTGCGCGTGACAGTTCCACCTGCGACCGAACCGATCAAATGAATTGCACCAACCGCTTGCGAAGCGGCGCGCAAATCCCATAATGGAGGCTCATGTTCCATCCGCCTGTCCCATCGCTGGTTGAAAGCGCCGCTCCGCCTGTGACCCGGGCCCGGACCGTGCGCGCGGCGGGCGAAGGCGATGACAAGGACGACAGCGACGGCGGCAGCCAGATCGGGATCGCCACCAAGACCCGCGCCAAGGCCAAGAAGCCGAGCCAGTACAAGGTGCTGATGCTCAACGACGATTACACCCCGATGGAATTCGTGGTGATGGTGTTGAAACGCTTCTTTTCGATGGACCTTGAACAGGCGACCCGCGTGATGCTCCACGTCCACCAGCGCGGCGTCGGGGTGTGCGGAATCTTCACTTACGAAGTGGCCGAAACCAAGGTCAATCAGGTGATGGACTTTGCCCGGCAGAACCAGCACCCGCTGCAATGCACGCTTGAGAAAGCCTGACCCGCGCCCCATGCGCGAGCCGCACCATCCCCAGCCCGATCCCGCCCGCGCCGGACAGGAAAGCGTGTGGGACTATCCCCGCCCCGCGATCGCCGAGCCGACGCAGCGCCCTGTCCGCATCCTCCATCGCGGCGTGGTGCTGGCCGAAACCAGCGCTGCCTGGCGCACGCTCGAAACCAGCCACCCGCCGACCTATTACCTGCCGCAGTCCGACATCGCGATGGCGCATCTCGTTCCCAATCCGCGCCGGTCGCTATGCGAATGGAAGGGACAGGCGGTCTATTGGGACGTGGTCATCGCCACCGAGCGGGTCGAGGGTGCAGGCTGGTCCTACCCCTCCCCCACCCCCGCCTTTGCCGGGATCAGGGACCATATCGCCTTCTATGCCGAGCCTTTCGATCAATGCCTGGTCGACGGCGAGCAGGTCACCCCGCAGCCCGGCGGCTTTTATGGCGGCTGGATCACAGCCCGCGAGGCCGGCCCGTTCAAGGGCATTCCCGGCAGCCGTTTCTGGTAAATCGCCCGCTTACCGGGACACGCGCGGATTTGGGGGCATGACGCAGCCCCGATACCACGCTAGGGCGCAGGGGCGCGCGCAAAGATGGACAGGTTAGTGCTCAATTTCATCCCCAGCATCGACCGCTATATCCTCCGGCTCACGATTGTGCCGATGGTCGGCGTGTTCGCGCTGGCCGCATCGCTGTTCACGCTCGACAAGATGCTGCGCCTGTTCGATTTCGTCGCGGTCGAAGGCGGACCGATCGGGGTGGTGTTCCGGATGCTGGGCGCGCTGGTGCCTGAATATGCCAGTCTCGCGATCCCGCTAGGCCTGCTGCTCGGCGTGCTGCTCGCCTTCCGCAAGCTGGCGACCACCAGCGAACTCGACACGCTGCGCGGCGTGGGTCTGTCCTATGGGCGGCTGCTGCGGATGCCCTATGCGATCACGCTGGTGCTGGTGGCGATCAACGTGGTGCTGGTGTTCTACATCCAGCCGGTCAGCCGCTATTATTACGAACAGATGGAATACGAACTGCGCTCGGGCGCGCTGGGCGCTTCGATCAAGGTCGGCGAATTCACCACGCTGGCGGACCGCATGGCGCTGCGGATCGAGGAAAGCGAGGATGACGGCCGGCGGCTGATCGGCATTTTCGCCCGCGTTGCCAATTCCAAGGGGCAGGTGTTGTCGATCAGCGCGCGCGAGGGCGCGTTCCTCGCCACCCGCGACAATCCCGATACGATCATCCTGCGATTGACCGAGGGCACGATCATCCAGGACACCGGAGCCCAGACCCCGCGCGTGCTCAGCTTCAGCCGCCACGACCTGCCGATCGACCTGCCTGCGATCGAAAGCTTCCGCGCACGCGGCGATGCCACCCGCGAATATATCCTGCCCGAATTGCTGCGGATGGGCTGGAGCAGCGATTCCGCCCCCTCGGCCCGCGATGCGAGCCAGGCCAGTTTCAATTTCCGGCTGGTCGAAATCCTGATGATGATGCTGATGCCCTTGCTGGCGGTGGCGCTCGCGATCCCGCCCAAGCGATCGACCAGCGCGTTGGGGGTGTTCGTGTCGATCGTGATGGTGGTCGCCTATCACAAGATCAACCAGTACGGCGAGGATGTCGCCACGCTCGGCCGGATCGATCCGATCCTCGCCTTCTGGGTGCCCTTTGCACTGTTCGCCAGCCTGATCCTGTGGATGTACTGGCGGGTCGCGCATGTGCCCGGCGGGCAGCCGATCGGCGCGCTGGAGACGGTGTTTGCGCGGGCCGCCAAGGCCATCGGGCGGCTGTTCGGGCGGAGCAAGCCGCGTCACCGGCTGGCAGGGCCCGAAGCCCCCTCGCCGCTTCCGGCAGAATAGGACCCGCGCGGACCCGCCCTCATGCAGTTCGATTTCTTTCCTTCGCGCACGCTGACGCTGTATCTGGCGAAGACCTTCGTGGTCCGCATCCTGGCGGTGCTGGTGCTGCTGGTGATCGTGCTGCTGGCGCTCGACCTGCTGGCGGAGACCGGAGACATCCTTGCGGCGCCCGGCAATGGGCAGGCCGAAGTGCTGCGCTATGCCGGGCTGCGCGCGCCGCAGCTGGTATCGCGCTTCCTGCCCTATTCGGTGCTGCTGGCGACGCTGATCACGCTGGTGACACTGAACCAGAACAGCGAGGTGGTGGCGATGAAGGCGGCCGGGCTGTCGGCGCATCAGGTCCTGTCGCCGCTGCTGCTGACGGCGGCGGTGGTATCGCTGGTCAGCTTCGGCTTCAACGAAAGGGTCGTGACCCGCGCCAATGCCGGGCTGAAGGCATGGACGGCGGTGGAATACGGCCCCGTGCCCGCCGCCGACAGCACCGACGGGCGGGTGCGCGCCAATGTCTATCTCACCGACGGGGCCGACATCCTCACCGCCGCCACGCTGACCGGGCGCGGCGGGGCGATCACGCTCGGCAATGTCACCTGGTATGCGCGCGGACCGGGCGGGATCATCCGCCAGCAGATCCGCAGCCCGCGCGCGACCTATGCCGGGCCCGGCTGGCGGCTGGAGGAGGCGGTGCGGTTCGATGTTGCAGGCGCGATCACC
>DAIQNP010000184.1:0-5844 GCA_036788335.1 Erythrobacter sp. | reverse complement strand
ATGCTGAAGAAGGAAAAGGTCAGCCTGTCGGGCGAGGACATGCGCGAAGGCCTGACTGCGATTGTTTCTGTGAAACTGCCCGATCCGAAATTCTCCAGCCAGACCAAGGATAAGCTGGTCTCCTCCGAGGTCCGCTCGCCGCTGGAAAGCCTGATGGGCGACAAGATGAACCAGTGGCTGGAGGAAAACCCCGCCGACGCGAAGCAGATCATCCAGAAGGTGATCGACGCCGCCGCCGCGCGCGAAGCCGCCCGGCGCGCGCGCGAAATGAGCCGCAAGGGCGCAATGAGCATTGCCAGCCTGCCCGGCAAGCTGGCCGATTGTCAGGAACGCGATCCGGCCAAGTCCGAACTGTTTCTGGTCGAAGGCGACTCCGCCGGTGGCAGCGCCAAGCAGGGCCGCGACCGCAAGACGCAGGCGATCCTGCCGCTGAAGGGCAAGATCCTGAACGTGGAGCGCGCGCGGTTCGACCGGATTATCAGTTCCAAGGAAGTCGGCACGCTGATCCAGGCGATGGGCACCGGCATCCGCGACGAATTCAATCTCGACAAGCTGCGCTATCACAAGATCGTGATCATGACCGACGCTGACGTGGACGGGGCGCATATCCGCACCCTGCTGCTGACCTTCTTCCACCGCCAGATGCCCGACATCATCCGCGCAGGCCACCTGTTCATCGCCCAGCCGCCGCTGTTCAAGGTCGCCAAGGGGCGCAGCGAAGTCTACCTCAAGGATCAGCCCGCGCTTGATCGCTATCTGGTCGATGCTGGGCTTCAGGGCCGGGTGATTGAAACTGCCGAGGGCGCGCGCGGCGGGGCCGATCTGCGCCTGCTGGTGGACGGCGCGCTGCGACTGAAGAACCTGCTCGCCTTCGTGCCGCGCCGCTACGACAGCGGGATCGTCGAACAGATGGCGCTGGTCGGCGCATTGGAGCCGGGGTTGGCAGGCGATGCGCTGGCCGCCGCCCTGCAACGCGCCGCCGGCCGGCTTGGCGCAGGCGACCGCGAAGCCCGCTGGACCGCGGAGCAACGCGAAGATGGCACGGTGGTGTTCAAGCGCCTGTGGCGCGGGGTCACCGATGTCCACGAGATCGAGGCGCGGTTTCTGTCCAGCACCGAAGCCCACAAGCTGCACGGTCTGGCGGCGGCGCAGGCCGATGCCTATGCCTCCCCGGTCCGGCTGGTCCGCGCCGCCGATACGCCTGCCGAGGAACCCGAGGCCGAACCGGGAGCCGACTCGATTGGGGACGATCCTCTTGCCGGAGAGGTCGAACAGCCCGCCGCGCCGCCGCCGCTGCCCAAGGATGACGGGATCAGCCGCCCGACCCAGCTGCTCGACGCGATTTTCGCCGCCGGGCGCAAAGGGCTGTCGATCAGTCGCTATAAGGGCCTCGGCGAAATGAATGCGGAACAATTGTGGGAGACCACGCTTGATCCCGAAAACCGTGCGCTGCTGCAGGTCAAGGTCGAGGACGCCGACGTGACCGACGAAATCTTCACCCGTCTGATGGGCGACATCGTCGAACCGCGGCGCGAATTCATCCAGGACAACGCCCTCAACGTCGCCAATCTCGACGTCTAGGCGCTTCACGCGAGACCCCGATGGCGCATCAGCCGCACCGCACAGAGGATTTGCAACAGGCCAGCTTCCTGATTGTCCTTGCCGGTGTCAGCCTGCTGATGAGCGTCATCATCTGGCCGTTCGCACAGCCGCTGCTTTGGGCCGCGCTGGCGGCGATCATGTTCCAGCCGCTTTATCGCTGGATGCTGCGCAGGATGCACGGGCGGCGCAATCCGGCGGCGATCGTGTCGCTGCTGGTGATCTTCTTCATGGTGATGGTGCCCGCCTTCTGGATCGCCGCGATGGTGGTGCAGGAAGCGGTGGCGCTGGTCACCGCATTGCAGGAACAACCGCTCGACCTCGCCGTGCTGTTCGATCAGGTTTACGGCGCGCTTCCCCGGATCGTGCAGGAAGCCGTCGATCGCAGCGGCTGGGCCGACATCGCCAGCGCGCAGACACGGTTGCAGGAATTGCTGACCCAAAGCGCCGGGCTGATCGCCAGCCAGGCGGTCTCGATCGGCAGCGGCGCCCTGAGCTTCGTGCTGTCCTTCGGCGTTGCGCTCTACGTGATGTACTTCCTGCTGCGCGATGGCGAGCGGATCGGACGGACCATCCTTGGCGCCGTGCCGGTGGAGCGCTCGATCGCGACGCGTCTGGCCGAGCGCTTCCTCGGCATCGTGCGCGCCACGGTCAAGGGCACGGGCGTGGTCGCAATCGTCCAGGGCGGGTTGGCGACCATCACGCTGATGATCGCAGGCGTACCGTCGGCCCTGCTGTTCGGGGTGGTCACCGCCATCTTCGCGCTGGTTCCGGTGATCGGGTCGGGCGCGGTCTGGGCCCCGGCAGGCATCTACCTGCTGCTGGTCGGCGAATATTGGCAAGGGCTGTTCGTGCTGGTGACCGGCTTCGTCATCATCTCGTCGGCCGACAATGTGCTGCGCCCGATCCTCGTCGGACGGGACACCGGGATTCCCGACTGGATCATCCTGATCACCACGCTGGGCGGGATCAGCCTGGTCGGCTTTTCGGGCATCGTGCTGGGGCCGCTGGTGGCCGGGCTGTTCCTGGCAAGCTGGTCAATCCTTCAGGAACAGCGCGCCGAGGACGAGGAATTCCTGCGGCATGACGACACGATCAACGTCGAGTCCGACGGCCATACGCCGCCCGGTCCCGACAGCCCCACTGTCGGCGAAGCGCTGCACGAGGCGTTCTAGACCATGGCAAGCTCCGTCCCCGGCGTGATCGTTCGCCCCGGCAGCCAGGCAGAGCAGGCCGGACGGCTGGTGCTTGCAGGCCTGGTGGTGGTGATGCTCCCGGCCCTGCCGTTCGGCACCTACCTGATCTATCCCTTCGTGATCCTGACGACGTGGTTCCACGAGATGGGCCACGGGGTGACCGCACTGGCGCTGGGGCAGGAGTTCGAGCGGCTGTTGATCTTTGCCAGCGGTTCGGGCGTTGCCGAAAGCAGGCTCTCACCCGATGCCTCGCGCTTCACCTTCGCGGCAATCGCTGCGGGCGGGCCGCTGGCGCCCAATCTGGTCGGCGCGCTGCTGATCCTTGCCAGCGCCCACGAGCGCCTGTGGCGTCCGGTGCTGTGGCTGGCGGCAGCGGCGATCTTTGCTTCGGTGATCATCTGGGTGCGTTCGCCGGTCGGCTATGCGGTGCTGCCGATGGTCGCAGCGCTGCTGGCGTTGCTGGCGTGGCGGGCGAAACCGGCACTGCTGCGCTTCGCTCTCCAGTTCCTCGGCGTGCTGGCGGCGATGAGCATGCTGCGCGACTTCAACTACCTGTTCACCGAAAACGCGGTGATCGAAGGCCGCACGATCCTGTCCGACACGGGCCAGATTGCTGCGGTGCTGGGCCTGCCGCACTGGTTCTGGGCTGCGATCATCCTGGCGGTGTCGGCGGTGATGGTGGGCGGCAGCCTCAAATATGCGCTGGCCGACCGGCGCCCGAAAAAGCTGCCCGCCAATGTGCTCCAGTTCGATCGCAAGCGCCGCTGATGCGCTGACGCCGCGGCTGGCTCAGGCACTGCTCAGGATGCGACCTTGAGCGTGTTGACACCGGCCGACATCGCCCCGGCCTCGCCCGACAGGCCGATAAACATGGTGTCGACGATCCGCGCCAGCTTCTCCTCGGTCAGCTTGTCGCCGAGGTAGATCAACGCGTCGGGCAAGGTGTAGTTCGAGATCATCTGGTTGATCAGCGACAGGGCCTCGTCGATCTCCAGCCCGGCGAAGAACCCTTCCGCCTGCGCCTCGGCAATCAGCTCGCACAGGTAGTGATCGGCAAGATCGACATAGGACCGCACCCGTTCGAAATTGGCCGCGCCCATTTCGCACAGGATGGTGAAGTAATCGGGGTCGGCCCGGAACCGGTCGCGCGACAGCACGAAGCGGCGGCGGAAGAATTCGTACATCTTGCGCTGCGGCGGCAGGGTGCTCGACAGCACCTCCTCCATCGCGGCCATGTGCGGAGCGAGCCAGGTCTGTGCAACCGCATCGAACAGGTCGTCGTAATCGGCGAACAGCTGTTCGAAGCGCGCGCGGGTCACCCCGCTTTCGGCCATCGCGACGGTCCAGGGAATCTCGGCCCCGCGTTCCTTGACGAGTTCCAGCACATGCCCGGCCAAGCGCGCCCGCTCCGCCTGCCGCACGGTTTCGCTCAGTGCCATGGTGTTCGCGCCTCCTCGCTTGTACCCCATGATAGGCGATGGAGCGCTCCACCGAAAGAGCGCAGGCGGGATTTTGTGCGCGCACCATCCTTGCCGGCAGCTGGTTCAGGCCTTGGGCGGCCAGGGGAAGAAGGCCGAGGTGCGGCGCTTGTATTCGGCATATTTGTCGCCCTTGGACCGGTTCAGACCCTTTTCCAGCAGGGTCACGCCCGACCACTTCGTCAGCGTGAAGCTGAGGAACAGCGGGCCGATCACGGTGGCCGCGGCATATTCCCACCCCGCGCCTGCGCAGGCGAGCCAGATGCCCCACCACGCGGCGAAGTCGCCGAAGTAATTGGGATGGCGGGTGTAGCGCCACAGCCCGCTGTCGAGCACGGCTCCGTGATTGGCCGGATCGGCCTTGAAGCGGGTCAATTGCCAGTCGCCGACCCATTCGAAGAACACGCCGACGCTCCACAGGGCCAGCCCCGCCCATGCCAGCGGCGGGATCGGAGCGGGCACGCCGCTGGCCAGGATGCCGACCTGCGCGGGGCTGCTGACCATGAACAGCAGCACCGCCTGCATCAGCCACACCCTGGTGAGCGCGGCGCGGGCGAACCGGCCCTTCTCGCGGTCCTTCTTCAGGATCATGATGTAGCGCTTGTCCTCCCCCTCGCGCCGCCAGCGCAGGAACAGGTAAGCGCCGAGCCGGAAGCCCCAGGCCGCGGTCATCAGCATTATCAGCGTGGCGAGCGCGCCCGGGCCGCCCGGCACATGCAGCCAGCTTGCCACCGCCAGAATGCCCATGCCTGCGCCCCAGAAGGCATCGATGAAACTGACATCATTGATCTTCACGCTGATCGCCCACTGGATCAGCACCAGCGCAATCAGGATCGCGGCGTTCAGCGCGAGCAGTTCAAACATCGTTCTTTCCGGCGATGATATCACGCGCCTGTTGTTCGAGCACCTTGAAGCGTTCGTAATCCGGCAGCTTGGACCGGAACCATTCGGCGATTTTCAGCAAGTCCTCGCCGTAATTGCCGGTCGGCAGGATCGGCGGGCCGAAGCTGATGACAAGATTGGCATTGTCGGCAAAGGCCGGGACGATCGGGACGTTGGCCGCGCGCGCGATGTGGTAGAAGCCCGAGCGCCACTTGCCATCGGACTTGCGTGTGCCTTCGCAGGCGATCACCAGCGCAAGTTCATCGCGCCGCGCGAATTCAGCGGCGATCTGTTCGGTGGCGTTGGCCTTGGCCGTGCGATCGACCGGGATGCCGCCCATGTCGAGCATGAAGTTCTTCATCATGCCCGTGAACAGCGTGTGCTTGCCCATGAAATTGGGCCTGACGCCCTCTTCATGCGTCGCCCCGGTGAAAAACACGAAATCCCAGTTGGTGGTGTGCGGGGCGCCCGCGATCACGTATTTCTTCAGGTGCCGGGGCAGGGGAGAGTCGATCTTCCAGCCCCGGATCTGCCAGATCGCGAGGATGATCCGCCGCACGATGCGCGACAGCAGCGTGGGCTTGCGCAGCGGCGCAGCGGCAATTTGTTCTTGAAGCAAGCGTTCCGCCCCTCCCCAAGGCCACGACCTTGTGGCCCATCATGGGTTATTTACGCAAGTGGAGACATGG
>DAIQNP010000183.1:0-5846 GCA_036788335.1 Erythrobacter sp. | reverse complement strand
TCCTGCCCGAACAGCGCGAAGATCAGCAGGATGATGGTGGCAATGGCCGTCGCCCGCAGCGCCATGCTGCGCGCCTGTTCGCGGCTCGCACCCTTGGTCAGCCCGGCATAGATCGGCGCGCAGCCGGGCGGGTCGATCACCACGAACAGCGTCACGAAGGCGGAGATGAACAGTTCGGTGATCTGCATCGGCCCAGATCAGTTGCCGCCCGCAGGAGCGAGGCTCTGTTCGAACGCGGTCAGCCAGCGGCCCTCGTAGTAGTAATCGGCAGCGCTAAAGCGGGTGCCGTCGGGGCGATGTTCCCAGCGATAGCGCAAGCTGCCATCGCGCGAGAGGCGGGCATCGCCGGTGCCGTCAGCAGGAACGGACAGTGCCGGTGGCGGCGGAATGGCACCGCCGCGCGGGCAGCTGGCCACCAAGCCCTGCACCGCGTCGATGGCGGTCACGACGATATCGCCATCCTCGACCGGCTTTCGCGGCGGCGGCTGCGGCACGTCCGGACCGCTGGCAACATAGGCATAGCGATAGGCCCCGTCGCTCTGGCGTTCCCACACGGTGATGACATTGCCGACCATGCCGTCGGGGTCGACATAGCGCGCTTGGGCGACCGCGACCTGCCCGTCGCAGCTGATGGCAACGGCGCGCGGTTCCCATTGCATCGCCTCGGCCGGATTGCTCTGGGTCGCCAGCCAGGCCTCGGCCGGAAAGGGACCGTCCACGCCGTGGAGCAGCGCACCGGGCGCGGCAAATTGCTGGAAGGCGGTCCACTGCCCCTCTTCGCGCGCGGTGCGGGCAAAGGCCAGTTCGACCGCGACGATGGTGCTCGGCTGCGCGGCCCCGGGCGCGGTGCTCAGCGCACGGTTGATCTGCGCCATCTGGCGCTTGTTGGGCTTGGGCGGCCCGCCGCCTCCGGCGCAGGCGGTAAGCGCGGCGGCGAGCGCACCGAGCGTCAGGGCGAAGCGCGCAGGTCTCACAGCCCCTCCGGCATAGCCAGCCCGGCGTGGGCGTGCGCGGCAACCAGCGTGTTGCGCAGCAACACGGCAATCGTCATCGGCCCGACCCCGCCCGGCACCGGAGTGATCGCGCCGGCGATCGCGCTGGCTTCGGCAAAGGCGACATCACCTACGAGCCGTCCGCGCTCCTGCCCCGGTTCGGGGGGCAGGCGGTTGATGCCGACATCGATGACGGTCGCGCCCGGCTTGATCCAGTCGCCCCGAACCATCTCCGCCCGGCCCACCGCCGCCACCACGATATCGGCGCGGCGCACCAGCGCGGGAAGATCCTTGGTCCGGCTATGGGCAATGGTGACAGTGGCATTGGCATCGACCAGCAGCTGCGCCATCGGCTTGCCGACGATGTTCGACCGCCCGATTACCACCGCGTCGAGCCCCGACAGGTCGCCCAGCCGGTCCTTGAGCAGCAGCAGGCAGCCAAGCGGGGTGCAGGGGACAAAGCCTTCCTGGCCGACCGCCAGCCGCCCGGCGTTGATGACGTGGAACCCGTCGACATCCTTGTCCGGATCGATCGCGGCAATGATCGCCTGTTCGTCGAGCTTTGCGGGCAGCGGCAATTGCACCAGGATCCCGTCGACCGCCGGATCGGCATTGAGCCGTTCGACCAGCGCCAGCAGCGTTGCCGCATCGGTGTCGGCGGGCAGGCGGTGTTCGAAGCTCGCCATCCCGGCAGCCGCGCAGGCCTTGCCCTTGGCGCCGACATAGACCTGGCTCGCCGCATCGTCGCCGACCAGCACCACCGCAAGGCCCGGCTGGCGTCCGGCACGCAGCGCAAAGTTCGCCGCCGCCGCGCCGACGCGGGCGCGAAGGCTTTCCGCAAAAGCCTTGCCGTCAATCAGCGCTGCGTCTGTCATCAATAGGCCACGCCGTCGACCACGCCGATCATGATGCGCGTCAGGATTTGCAGGCCGAGGATCAGCACCAGCGGCGAAAAGTCGATGGTGCCCGTGTTCGGCATGATGTTGCGAATCGGCCGCAGGACAGGTTCGAGCAGGCGGTTGATCGAATCGTAGACCTGCCGAAGGAAATCATTGCTCGGGCTGACCACATTGAAGGCGAACAGCAGCCCGATCACGAACTGGATGATGATCAGCATCACCAGCACGTTGGTGAGCATCACGAGGATATCGACGATTACAGCCAGTGCTTGCATTGTGGTTCGTTCCATTGCCGGGGCGGGCCGATGCCCTTGTGCCCTGTGAGGTCCCTCGGAGGCGTATTAGCCTGTTAATACGCCTTGCGCTACAGCTGTGTTCCCGATCAGGCGCGCACCAGCGTTCCCGCCCCGCGCGCGGTGAAGAATTCAAGCAGCATCGCGTGCCCGACCCGCCCGTCGAGCACCACCGCCGCCTCGCACCCGGCCCCGACCGCAGCGATGCAGGTTTCGAGCTTGGGCACCATCCCGCCGCTGATCACACCGTCGGCGCGCAGCTTGGCGATGTCGGCGGGGGTCAGGTCGCTGAGCAGCCGTCCCTCGCCATCGAGCACGCCCGGCACGTCGGTCAGCAAGAACAGCCGCGCCGCGCCCAACGCCGCCGCGATCGCACCCGCCATCGTATCGGCGTTGATGTTGTAGGTCGCCCCGTCCTCGCCCGCCGCGATCGGGGCGATCACCGGGATCATGCCGGCCGCCACCGCGGTGTCGATCACGCTGGTGTCGACCTTTGCCGGTTCTCCGACGAAGCCGAGGTCCACCACCCTTTCGATATTGCTGCCGGGATCGCGGGTGGTGCGGGTGACCTTGCGTGCGGTCACCAGCCCGCCGTCCTTGCCTGAGATCCCGATCGCCTTGCCGCCGGCGGCCGCGATCCAGCCGACCAGCTCCTTGTTGATACCGCCCGACAGGACCATTTCCGCGATCTTGGCGGTGGCGGCGTCAGTGACGCGCAAGCCATCGACGAAGGTGCTCTCCACCCCCAGCCGGCTCAGCATCTGGCCGATCTGCGGGCCGCCGCCGTGAACCACCACCGGATTGATGCCGACCGCTTTCAGCAGTACGATATCCTCGGCAAAATCGCGCGCGGCTTCGGGATCGCCCATTGCGTGACCGCCATATTTCACCACGAAGGTGCGCCCGGCATAGCGCTGGAAATAAGGCAACGCCTCGATCAGCACCTCGGCTTTGGAGAGGTTGGGGGTCTTGGCAGGATCGGGCATGGAATTGTTGACGGCGGTCACTTCGGTCGGTTCCCCGGTGGCAGAGGCGCTGCGGCCCCGCGCGCCCATAGCCGCTTCGCGCGGTGGTGCAAAGACCCATGCCGTTCCGCTTTCGCACCGATCCTGCGCGAAATTGCTTCGGACGGTGTAACCGTGCCGCAGGCCGGGGCGAACCCAAGGGAGCAGCGCGGGGCGCGCTGCTGCCCATTATTCCGACTTGAGGAGGACGTATGAACATCTCGCGCTTCAATGGATCGATCACGCTGGCCATCGCCGCCGGTCTGGCTGCCGCCTGCTCGGGCGGGGCCGAGGCTCCGGCTGCCGATACCGCTGCTGCTGCTGCTTCCCCTGCCACCACCGAAGCCGAGGCATTGGCGCAGGCCGGCACCGGCGAGAAAGAGAAGTGCTACGGCATCTCCAAGGCGGGCGAGAACGATTGCGCCGCCGGTCCGGGCACCAGCTGCGCGGGCACCTCGACCACCGATTACCAGGGCAATGCCTGGACCTATGTCGACGCGGGCAGCTGCCTGACGATCGAGACCCCGGCGGGCAAGGGCTCGCTTGAAGCCAAGGCCTGATCGGCCCTTCCCCGTCGGCCCGCCATCCGGCGGATGCCACGCGATTGCCGGGCCGCACAGCCCGGCAATTGCGTTTGCAGTGGCCACCTGGCGAGCTCACGGTGCACATTCGGACAGCGCGGGTTTGCTCCGGCGCCATTAACCTGTTAATTTCATCTTCGTTCGCGCAAAAATCTGCGGCGCAGGGCTGGGGCTGACATCGCCCCCTCCCTGCCGCGCCAGGGAGACGACGCATGTCCGAAGACCCGACCGGATCCGATCAGACACCCACCGATGCCGCGCGCCGCAAGGGGACCGACCGGCGCACGGCCCAGCAGCCCTTCGATGGCGCGGACCGCCGCACCGGCGATCGGCGGTCGGGCACCGACCGGCGCGGCACGCCGCGCGCGCCGACCGGCGACTGAACGTTAGGCAATCCGCCCCGCGTCAGCCCGGCGGGTTGGTGGTGGTGTCGTCGGGCGAGGTCGTCATCGACGGGTCCTGCGTCATGTCCATAGTCTCGGGGTCATCCATCGTGCCGGTGGTGGCGGTGCCATCGTCCATCGGCATCTCGCCCGTCACCGGAGCGCCGGCCGCTCCGGTCTGATCGCCCGGCATCATCATGCCTTCATCGGTGGTCATGGTCCCGTCCTCGTATTCCGGTGCCTCGGCCTCTTCGGCGCAGGCGGAAAGCCCGGCGGCGGCGAGCGCGGCAGCGGACAGGGCGGTAAACTGGCGAAGTCTGTTCATCATGGGCCTCCTGAGGCGTTGGTTCGCCCCGGTCGGACCATGCTGCCCCCATTGCGGCAAGCTCTGCGCGGCGAGCGCGAAGTCTGGCGCGACAGGACGCATCCGGTTGCCAACCTGGATCAGGTTACGGGCACCCCTGAGGGGTCATCCTTAAGGGCTCTGCCGGGGCTGAATTCGGGGAACCGTTAGCACAGATCGGCGATTCCTGCGGGCTCGGATCATGCTGTCAAACCATCGCTTTTCTTCGCGCCGCCAGCGCCTGCCTGCCGTTTTCCGGCGAACTGTGCTCGGCTGGATGGCCGTGGCGCTGCTCGGCGGCGGCGGCGCGGCGGCGGATGAGGGGGACGCGGCCCACCGCCCGCTCATCGCCGCTTCCACCGATCGGGAACGCGCGCTGTTCCCGATGTGCGGGCGCGAGCGGCGGGTGACCTGCGTGGTCGACGGCGACACCATCTGGCTGCGCCGCACCAAGATCCGCATCGCCGATATCGACACGCCCGAGGTTTCGCGCCCTGGCTGCGCGCGCGAGGCCGAACTTGGCCGCCGCGCCGGGGAGCGGCTGCGCGAACTGCTCAACGCCGGCCCCTTCACCCTCGCTCCCAATCCCGACGGGCGCGCGCAGGACCGCTATGGCCGCGCGCTCCACGTGATCGAACGCAGTGGGCAGAGCCTGGGCGCGGTGCTGGTGCGCGAGGGGCTGGCCAATCGCTGGGGCGGGCCGCAGCGGGCGTGGTGCTGAGCGGCGGCGCGCGGGTTGGACGCAAGTTGATGAAGGGCATGCGAGGCCCCGAGGGCGCAGGTTGCGGGCGCGGCGGGGGGCAAGTTGGATTGCGCCTCGGCCATTCCTACTGCGGGGGGTGTAGGAAAGCGGGCGATGCCGCGCCCGCCCGCGCCGCGCTCACCGCCGCCCGAGGCTGCCTGCCAAGCCGAACCCGGCGACCGCCCCCGCAACCGGCTCGGCGGCCCGGTGTCGGTCAGGCGGTGGCCGCGTTTTGCAGCATGGCGGAAATTGCGTCGAGCAGTTGCAGGCGTTCTTTCTTCAGGGTTTCCAGCCGGTCATCGCTGGCCGGGTCGATCTCGGTTTCGACGCGGTGAATTTCGCGGTTCAGCGCGTGATGCTGTTCCGCCAGCCTGGCGAAATGCGCATCGGTCAGCTTGAGCTGATGGAGCGCATCGGCCTGATCCGGAAAGACATCGGCAAGTTCGTTGGGGGTGTGCGACATGGTATTCTCCCGTGGTGAGACCTTGCCCCAGGCCCCGGCCGGGGATTGGCAATTGATCGGGAGCAACACCGCCCGAACCCCCGGGTGAGCCGGACGCGGGGACGCGTCAGGGGGAAACCGGGCGGGTGGCAACAGGGCGCACGGTA
>DAIQNP010000182.1:0-5895 GCA_036788335.1 Erythrobacter sp. | reverse complement strand
GCGGGGCAATCGGCTGGAGGCTTTTGGACAACGGCGCGGTGATCGCGAGCCAGCCGATCAGCGCCACGAACAGCGTCAGCGCCGCCAGAATGCCGCGCCCGGTCCACCACAGCTTGCTGCGCACACGCCAGTAATCGCGCTGCCACCAGCGCAGGCGGCGCTTTTCCTCGACTTCGAGCGCTTCGTCGATGCCTGCGAGCTTGGCGTCCCAAGCGGCAAAATCAGGTTTGTGGGAGCCATGCGGTCGTGGCGGGAGATCGTCGTCGTCGGGATCGAACGGACGCTGCGATTCGTACAGCGGGTAAAACCCTGCGGGCGCATCCCCGCCGCCGCCAGCATCGGCCCCGGCCCGCGAGCCTTTCCAGAATCGGTCGAACAGCGCCATGATAAAGGCTGTGTTACCAGCCTAGCACAGTGGGCGGCAAGCGGCTTGCTTAGCGCTTCTTCGCTGCACCTTCGGGCAGGTCTTCGCCGAATACGCGCTGATAATACTCCGCCACCAATGTCCGCTCCGCCTCATCGCACTTGTTGAGGAAGCTCAGCCGGAACGAGAACCCGACCGACCCGAAGATCGCCGCATTCTGCGCCCAGGTTATCACCGTGCGCGGGCTCATCACGGTCGAGATATCCCCGTTGATGAAGCCCTGCCGGGTCAGTTCGGCGACCTTGACCATGTCGGCGATCAGCTTGTCGTCGGTATCCGGGGTCTTGGACTTGACGATCCGCTGTTCCACGTCGGCTGCGAGGTAGTTGAGCGCCACCACGATATTCCAGCGGTCCATCTGCGCCTGATTGATCGCCTGCGTGCCGTGATAAAGGCCCGAGGTATCGCCGAGGCCGACGGTGTTGGTGGTGGCAAACAGCCGGAACCACGGGTTGGGCGTGATCACCCGGTTCTGGTCGAGCAGGGTCAACCGGCCATCGAATTCCAGAATGCGCTGGATCACGAACATCACGTCAGGGCGGCCCGCATCATATTCGTCGAAGGTCAGCGCTACCGGGTGCTGGAGCGCCCACGGCAGGATGCCTTCCTTGAACTCGGTGACCTGCAACCCGTCCTTCAGCACGATTGCGTCGCGCCCGATCAGGTCGATCCGGCTGATATGCGCATCAAGATTCACCCGAATACTCGGCCAGCCGAGGCGGGCAGCGACCTGTTCGATATGGGTCGATTTGCCGGTGCCGTGATAGCCCTGCACCATCACCCGGCGGTTGTGCGCGAACCCGGCGAGGATCGCCAACGTGGTGTCCGGATCGAACACATAGGCGCCGTCGATCTCTGGCACGTGTTCATCGCGGGTGCTGAAGGCGGGCACCTGCCAGTCGACATCGATCCCGAACGTTTCGCGCACGTCGATCGTGATGTCGGGCTGATTGGGCATGGCACCGGGGCCGGCGAAGTCTTTGCGAGCAGGAGAGGTCATTACGGACTCCGGTTAGAACGCGAGCGGCGATGCTGCAAGCAGTGGTTTGTTGACATTTTTGCCCAACCTGTTTTCGCCGCGCCCCGTTTCAACCGCGCCGGGCAATCCCTATATCCCCCCTCATGGCCGACCCGATCGAATCGCTGCGTCTGAAGCTGGTCGGGCAGGTGCGCGGGCTGTTCAACGATTCCGCTAACGGCCAGCAGCCGGTGCCGCCGTCGGACGATGCGCTGTTCGCACGCGACACGCCGATCCGCATGGTCCATGCCGATATCGTCGGGATGATGACCGGCGGCATCCGCGCACTACTGCTGCAGATGCTCCACCCCCATGCGCTGCAGGGCGTGCTCGACCATTCGAACTTCCGCGAGGACATGCACGGGCGGCTGCAACGCACCGCGCGCTTCATCGCGGTGACGACCTATGGCCACCGCGACGAGGCCATGAAGGCGATCGCGCGGGTCAACCGCATTCACGCCCATGTCGGCGGCACACTGCCCGATGGCACCACCTATGCCGCGACCAACCCGCGCACGCTGGCGTGGGTCCATGTGACCGAGGCGCAGAGCTTTCTCGCCGGTTACCTGCGCCATGTGCGGCCCGACATGCCCGGTACGGAGCAGGACGAATATTACCGCCAGTTCGCCGTCATCGCCCGCGCCCTGGGCGCCGACCCGGTGCCTGAAACCCGCGCGGAAGCGGAGCGCATCTTTCGCGAACTGCGCCATGATCTGGCCACATCGTCGCAAGCGCGCGAGGTCGCGCAGCTGGTTCTGAACCAGCGCCCCAAGGGCGCGCCGCAAGCGGTCCAGACCATGATCACCGCCGATGCCGTCGCCATGCTGCCCGACTGGGCGCGGGCCATGCTGCGGCTGCAACGCCCGCTGCTGACCGCCCTGCCGGCACGTGCGGCGACTTGGGGGATGGGCCGGACCTTGCGCTGGGCGTTCCGCCAGAACTAGCGGGGCGGCAATTCGAACAGGTCGACAAAAGCAAGCGCCCGCGTCCGGTCACCCGCGATCGCGAGCGCGCCGGCGGTTTCAAGCTGCACGGAATCGACCTTGCCATAAAACAGCGCCACCAGCGACGCAGCGTCATCAACCCTGAACACGCAATCGGCGCTGTCGATCGCGCCGCGTCCGATCGGCAGCGCCCCATCGGCCAGCTGCGCCAGATAGGTATCGCCTGCGATGTCGAAGCCGATCCGCGCCGCAAGACCATCTGCCCGCGCGGGATCGAACATGGTCCTGAGCGACAGCATCATCGACACCGCCGACATCGGCAGTGTCGGATTATGCAACGGCGACGCTGCCGCCCAGCGCCCCAGTTCCTGCAACAGCGGTTCAGCCCGGTAACCCCAATCGGTGAGTTCATAGACCTGTACCGCAACGGGCGGTGGCAGGATTGCCTTGGTCAGCACGCCGCTCGTCTCCAGCCCGGCAAGCCGTTCGGTCAGCACCTTGGCGCTGATTCCGGGCAGGCTGGCGCGCAGGTCCGAAAACCGTCTTGGTCCGAGCATAAGCTCGCGCACGACCAGCATCGACCACCGCTCACCCAGCACTTCGAGCGCGAAAGCGGTGCCGCAGGCATCGGCATACCATTTCCCGTGAACGCGACACTCGTCAGATTCGGTTACTTTTCGGAACTTCATAGTTGCTTTTGTAAACTCCACTATACATGATCGTCAAGCCGAGTCGCCTCACGGCGTCTCTTCACTACGGGAGAGGGAGGAAGGTCGATGCACTTCATCGACGGATTCGTGATCGCGGTCCCGACCGCCAATCGCGCAAAATTCGAACAACATTGCAATTTCGCCGATAGCTGGTTCCTCGAGAACGGCGCAGTGCGGGTGGTCGAAACCTGGGGCGACGACGTTCCCAAGGGCGAAGTCACCGATTTCCACCGCGCGGTGGCGGCGAAGGACGACGAAACGGTCTGCTTCGGCTTCATCGAATGGCCCGACAAGGCAACCCGCGATGCAGCAATGGCGCAGATGATGAGCGGCGAGATGACAGATGACCGCTTCGACCCAGCCAAGAACCCCATGCCGTTCGATGGCAAGCGGATGATCTTCGGCGGATTTGCCGCAATCTACGACCAGTCGGCACAAGGAGGCTCGTGATGGGCAGTAAGCATGGCGATTTCATCTGGTACGAACTGGTGACCAGCGATGCCGACGCAGCGCAGGCCTTCTATGGCGGGCTGATCGGCTGGACTTTCACAACCAGCCCCACCCCTGACCTCGATTACCGCCTGTTCGCGTCAAAGCTCGCCGAAGTGGGCGGCATTATGGCGCTCACCCCTGCGATGATCGCAGGCGGCGCGCAGCCGTTCTGGGTCGGCTACCTTGCGGTCGATGACGTCGATGCCAGCGTCGCTGCGATCAAGGCGGCGGGCGGCGCGGCGCATCAGGAGCCGTGGGATATCCCGGGGATCGGGCGCATGGCGTTCATGGCCGATCCGCAGGGCGCAATGTTCTATGTTATGAAGCCTATCCCGCCCGAGGGCCGGCCCGACGCGACCAGCCTGAGTTTTGCCGCGACCGAGCCGATGGAGGGCCACTGCGCTTGGAACGAGTTGGCCTCGGCCGATCCCGAAGGCGCCAAGGCGTTCTATGGCGCGCAGTTCGGCTGGCTCCCCGAAGGTGCGATGGACATGGGCGAATTCGGCCAATACGAATTCTGGAAAGTCGGCGATGATCGCGGCCACATGATCGGTGCGGTGATGCCGCTGATGCCCGGAATGCCGATGAGCGCGTGGACTTATTACTTCCGCGTCCCCGATATCGACGCCGCGGTCGAATATACCACCGCCAATGGCGGCACCACATTGCAGGAGCCGACCGAGATCCCCGGCGGCGAGTATTCTTTCTCCGGAATGGACCCGCAAGGCGCGGTGTTCGGGCTCGTCGGTCCCCGCATCGCTTCAGGCAAAGGACACTGAGCCATGGCTGAATTCACCTTCTACACCGTCGCCATGAGTCGCGGGCAGATTGCGCGCTGGGCCCTGCACGAAGCGGGCGCGGATTACGAGCACGTGATGATGGACTGGGAAACCCGCCCTGAAAGCTTCCGGACCATCAACCCGATGAACAAGGTGCCTGCGCTGGTCCATCATCATGGTGGCCACGATCACGTCATCACCGAATGCGCGGCGATCTGTCACTACCTCGCCGAAACCCACCCGGATAAAGGCCTGCTGCCCGACAGCCACGAACGCGCCGCCTATTTCCGCTGGCTGTTCTTCGCCGCCGGACCGCTGGAACAGGCGGTGGTGGCCAAGGCGATGGGCTGGGAGGTGCCCGAGGGCAAGTCAGGCATGGCAGGCTTCGGCAGTCTCGATCTGACGCTCGACGCGATCGACACTTGGCTGTCGGCCAATGATTACGCCGCCGGGAGCCGCTTCACCATGGCCGATACCTATGTCGGCAGCCAGTTCGCTTGGGGATTGCGGTTCGGCTCGATCCCGGAACGCCCTTCGTTCAAGGCCTATGTCGAGCGCATCACCCAGCGCCCCGCCTATGCCGCAGCCGGCGCGATTGATGCTGCGCTGATCAAGGCAGCGCAGGGCTAAGCCTGAAAACTCAGGCCAGCGCCGCGCTGACCTTGAGCAGTTGATAGGCCTCGACCACCGCAGTCAGGCGCGCTTCATGCTGCCGGTCGCCGCCATTGCGGTCTGGATGGTAACGGCGCACCAGTTCGGAATAGCGCCGCCTGAGCCGGGTCTTGTCGGTATCCGAGCCGAGGCCCAGGGTTTCGAGCGCCCGCGCCTCTTCCCGCGAGAACCGCGCCGTCGCCGCCGTATGCATGGCGCGCTCGGCGCGGCTGCGGATCGCGCCGGCGCGCGCGGCGATGGCCTCGAGCGGGTCGGCATAATCGGCCCAGCGCGGCATCCCGTCGACCCCGGCATCGGGGCGGAAAGCACGGGTTTCGGCGCGCCACCCGGCAATCGGCGACTGTGCGGCGATGATTTCCTCGGCGCTCATGCCTTCGAACCAGTCATACCCGGCGTTGAATTCGCGCACATGCTCAAGACAGAACCAGCGCCATTCACCCGGCCCGTCGAACCCGCCCGCTCTGTTGCCGGGCGCACGGAATTCTCCTGCCTCACGGCAGCCGGGGGCTTCGCAATCGCGCCCCGATCGTTCATGGCGACCGTGGAACCTTGGGGATGGCATAGCGCTTGAGAATGGCGAGCACACCGCCGGATTCCAAGCCTGAATTCCCACCCACGCCTTGCAAAGAAGGAAACTGCCGATGAACGGAAAGCTGGCCGAGGAAATGCACGAGCGTCTGACCAGCGCCTTTTCGCCCGCGCGGCTTGAGATCATCAACGA
The DNA here is from genome assembly GCA_036788335.1 of Erythrobacter sp. Classification (GTDB taxonomy): domain Bacteria; phylum Pseudomonadota; class Alphaproteobacteria; order Sphingomonadales; family Sphingomonadaceae; genus Erythrobacter. The sequence continues at coordinate 135 of DAIQNP010000182.1, read as the reverse complement.
CAGCGCCAAGCACTCGGGCCATTCGGGCGACGACGGTTCGGGCGAATCGCATTTCACCGTGGTGATCGAGGCGGCGGAATTTGCCGGGATGACCCGCCTCGCTCGCCAGCGCGCGGTGATCGCGGCGCTGGGCGA
>DAIQNP010000181.1:0-5925 GCA_036788335.1 Erythrobacter sp. | reverse complement strand
ACATGGCTGCCGCGCTGATCAAGCACGAGCAGATCAAGACCACGCTGCCCAAGGCCAAGGAACTGCGCCCCTATCTCGAAAAGCTGATCACGCTGGCCAAGCGTGGCGGCCTGTCGAACCGCCGTCTGGCAATGGCTCGCTTGGGTGACGAAACCCAGCTCAAGAAACTGTTCGAAGTGTTGGCGACCCGTTATTCGGATCGCGAAGGCGGCTACACCCGCGTGCTGCGTGCCGGTGTGCGCGCTGGTGATGCGGTGCAGATGGCGATCATCGAACTGGTCGACCGCGACGAAAGCGCCCGCGGTCAGGACAGCGGCCCGGTGCTGTCGGCGGATGAAACCGAAGACGCGTAAGCCGCGCTTCGCACAGGATAAAGGAAGGGCCGGGGCGGGAACGCTTCCGGCCCTTTCCTTTTGGCCCCTCTTTTCTTTTGACGCGCGCGCTTTAGGCTGCGCGCCATGATCCGCACCGCTTTTGCAGCCGCCACGCTGCTCTTCGCCATTCCCGCCGCAGCCCAAAGCCAGCAAGAGGCGCTCGACGCCCGCTATGACCGCGCACTGGCGGCGGGCTACAAGGCGCTGATGCTGTGCAGCGCGATTGCCAGTTCGGAAGCGACCGGCATGGGTGCGCGAACGCCCGAGAGCGTTCATGAGTGGGAGCTTACCGGAATCCAGCAGCCGCTTGATACCGTCATACGAGAGCTGCCCTACGAGATTGTGCAAGAACCGGGCGAAAGCGACTCGATGATAATTCGGGTCGAGGTCACTTGGGCCGCAGATATGCCTCCGCGCTTTGCATTGAACTTTCCCGGTTCTGGTTGCGGGATCTACCCTATCGGGATGGATCCGTCGGCGGTAGCAGCTCCGGATTTCCGGGAACACCGCGCCCCTGCGATTGAACATGAGTTCCCTGAGCAGCCCTCGTCCAATGTGCGTCCCATCCATGAGGCGGCGTTTGACGGAACTTACGGCGAGGGATCCCGCACCACCGTGACCCTCATTCGCAAAGATGGGAAGTTCGTCGATTGGGCGGGGGCATCGGGCTTCAGCCCATTCACCCCTCAACGCACATGGTCGGTGGCCAAGAGCATCGCCGCTACTGTGGTGGGCGCGGCGGTGCAAAGGGGCGAGACCAAGATCGAGGATAGCGCTGGTCTCGGCGAAGGCGTTGTCGATCCGCGCCATGCCATTACGATAGATCATGCGTTGCGTATGGCCTCCGGACGTTACTCGGACACACCGGGCAATCGCACCGATCCACTCTATTGGGGCGGTACGACTGTGGATGAGCGCGCGCAGACCTGGCCGCTGATTGCCGAGCCAGGCAGCATTTATCGCTATGCCAACAACGATACCCTCGCTGCCATCAAAGCGATCGAGCGCACGTTCGAGGCGAACCCTCCCCAAGATGTGCTGCGTCAGATCGGTATGAACAACACTTTCCCTGAAACCGATTGGCAGGGGAACTATATCCTCTCCAGCCAAGTCTGGACCACAGCCAACGACCTCGCGCGGTTCGGCCAACTCTACCTCGACGACGGGAAGCTTCCCTCGGGCGAGCGCATCCTGCCTGAAGGCTGGGTGCAATACGTTTCCACCCCTTCCGGCCCGCAGCCCGATGGCCCGTTCGGCTACGGCGCGGGGTTCTGGTTGATGAACAGATCGGACGGCGTCCCTGCCGATACCTTCGCGGCCTTCGGCAATCGCGGGCAATATGTGGTGATCGTGCCGTCCCGCAACGTGGTGATCGTTCGGCGTGGGGAGGATCCGGTGGGCTCCGGCTTCGATATTGCCGGCTTCACCCGCGATGTGCTGGCGGCGGTTTCGGGGGAGTAAGTTGATGAAACACCGCCTGGAGAGCCGTTTTTTGAGCCACTTTGTTCACACAAAGCCCCGCTAAAATTAACAACACCTGTCACGCCAATTCAGCCTCGTCTCAGCGCGAATCGCGCATTCTCGCCCTGTCACCCCGGCACGCTCGCCGGGGTGTAAAGCGAGGATGAGATCATGATGACCATGACGAACAGACTGGGCAGGGCCACGCTGGGCGGTGTTGCAGCCGGTGCGCTGGCGCTGGCCTCGGCGACGCCTGCCGCCGCCGATGACCGCCGCGACCGGGGCGGGATCGGCGCAGGCGAGATCATTGCCGGAGCGGTGGTGATCGGCGGCATCGCCGCTTTGGCCGGAGCCTTCGACCGCGACCGCGGCGACCGCCGCTATGCCTATAACGACCGCAATTATCGCGGCGGCTTTGCCCGCGGCGGCGCCCGCGGCGCGGTCGAGCGCTGTGTGCGGGCGGCCGAGAACCAGGCGCGGCGCTTCGGCGGCTACCGCTATGCCGATGTTACCGACGTGCGCGACCTTGACCGCACCCGCTACGGCTTCCGGGTCGAAGGCCGGATTGCGGTGCAGGGCAACCCGCGCTGGGGCGGGCGCGGAGTCGATCGCGGGCGGTTCACCTGCCGGTTCGATGGACGCGGCGCGCCGCTGGTGGAGTTCCGGGGCATCCGTGGTTTGCGCTGATGGTTTGCAGTGATGTCCAGCCTCCCCGTCGGCCCGATTGCGGGCGGGCGGGGCGGCGTGGTATTCTGCCGCGTGCCCGGTTCAGCCCAGCGCAAGCAACGCTCCGGTAATCGCGTAAGCAACCGGCGCGGATGGTGGGCGCTTTCCGGCAATGTAAGGAGGGAGCATATGGCTCTTCGGTTTCGATTGTTCGCCCTTGGCAGCGCGCTTGGTGCTGCGGCCATGATGAGCGTCCCTGCTGCCGCGCAGGCTCCGCTGCCCGGCATTGCCACACAATTTTCCGGCTTCGATCAGAGCCGCTATGATCCATCGGCCGATACCGCCGACTGGCGCCGTTGTCGGGGCTGGCGCTGCGGATACGGCCACCGTGGCTGGCGGCGCAACCGCGTGGGCGCGGGCGACGTGTTGATCGGCGCGGCGATCATCGGCGGGATTGCCGCCATCGCCAGCGCCAACAACCGCCGCGAACGCCCGCGCGACGTGGTGATCATCGATCGCGACCGCAATCCCGATTATCGAGATCCCAATCCCGATTTCCGCGACCGCAATCGCCGCGACGATCGCCGGGTCGAACGCGCCAGCACGGGGTCCTCCGGGCTGGATAATGCGGTCGATCAGTGCCTGAACCGGATCGAGCGCGACGTGCGGGTCCAGACGGTCGATTCGGTCGATCGCACGGGTGCGGGCTGGATGGTCAGCGGCACGCTGTTCAACGGTGCGCCCTTCCTGTGCCGGATCGGCAATAATGGCCAGATCGACGGAATCGATTACGTCGGCGGGATTTCGAGCGCCCCGGCATCCGGCTCCTACGATCGGGCTGGAAGCCAATGGGACGACCAGCGCTATGCCGATGCGCGCCTCGCGATGGGCGGCTTTGCCCAGCCGCAAGCCGAAGCGCCTGCTTCCGCCGGCCTGCCGCAGCAGCCGCTGTCGGCACCCGGCCCGGACCGGCTCCCCGCCTACCCCGGCGGTCCGATCCCGGGCGAGGAGATCCCCGAAACGATCGACGGCGATCTGGCTTACTGATCAGGTGCGGGCGGGGCTCTGTCCTCGTCCGTGCCGCTATAGCTGGGTAGGCCCCATTCGAACCGGATCGCCGCTGCCCGCAGCGAAAAACCGCTGGCGAAGGCGGCGATCCACGCCGCTTCCTTGGGTACGCAGACAAGCGGCGCGGCAAGCGTGCCCGTCACCGCCAGGGCCGCGCTGAGGGCGGCCGGGGTGACGTAAAGCTCAGGCTGCATGATGATCGAGGGCCGCGCGGCCACCACGTCGCGGATGATCCCGCCGACGCAGCCGGTGATCACCCCCATCAGTGCCGCCGGGACCGGCGGAACGCCGTAAGCCAGCGCCTTGGCACTGCCGATCACGGCGTAGGCGGCAAGGCCCGCACCATCGGCATAGGCCAGCCCGCGCCCCTCCCACCAGCGGACCGGGGTAAACCACGCAATCAGCGCCGTACCAAGGCACACTGCCGCCACCCACGGATCGCCGATCCAGAACACCGGCGCGCCGATCAACAGGTCGCGCACCGTGCCGCCGCCGACGCCCGTCACCAGCGCGAAGAAGCCCATCGTCACGATGGTCTGCCGCAGCCGCGCCGCCAGCACCGCGCCCGACAGCGCGAACAGCGCGATCCCGGCAATGTCGAGCCCGTCGAGGATCGGGGTGAGGACGGTCGGGGTCATGCGGTGCCTGCTGCGGGTTGCACGCGGCGGCGGCGGAACATCAGCACGCAGCCTATCACCGCGCCGCTCAACGCCAATGCCGCGAAGATGATCAGCAGGGGGTGGCTGGTGTCCTCACGCTCCGAAAGGTCCATGATGTGCAGCCCCCAGGCGATATCGAAGGCGCGCCACCAGCGGGTGCGCACCGCCTCGACCATCCCGGTGTCGCGCCCGGCATAGACATTGGTGCCGTCGGCAAGCGCGACCTGCCACACGGCAAGCGGGCGGCGGAAATCGAAAGGGGTGCGGTCGGCGGGAAACAGCGTCACGCGCTCCGCCTGATCGCCGCCCACGATCTGCTCTGCCACCAGAGCCCGTGCTGCGGCGGCGTCGAGCGGAGCCAGCGGCGCGCCGGTGGCGAAATCGACCCGCCGCACGCTGCCGTCGAGCGCGGTCAGGATCGCCACCGCGCGGCCGCCCTGCATCGTCACCCGCATCTCCTTGAGCTGTGTGCCCGGGGCGGCCAACGTGCTGTCGGGGATCACCAGCGGTTGCGCGGGGAGCTCTCGCCGCAGGTGCTCGCCGCGCACGTCCTCGATCGGGCGCGACACCATCAGCAACCCGGTGGCAAGCCACATCACGATCGGCACCCCGACCAGCCAGCCGAGCCAGACGTGCCAACGGGCGAGGGTGCGCATCAGCGTTTGTGAATTCATCCTAAGCTCTCGTAATTGCGAGGAACCTCGCAGGGGTGACGCGGCAATCCATGGACGAAACCTGCCGCTTGCGGAACCATCGGGCCATGGATTGCTTCGTCTGCGGCTCGCAATGACGAAACAGGGCTAACCGTGCAATATCTGTCCGATCGCTTCTGCCGCCGCGATGCAATCGAGGTCGGACCAGCGGCCGCCGATCACCTGCATTCCGCACGGCAGGTCCGCGCCGAGATAGCTGCTGCTGCCGATCGGCAGCACGGTCGCAGGCAGGCCGGGGAAGGTCGCAAGACCCGCCCACATCAGCGCATTGCCGCCCGGCTCCTCCGCCCCGTTGATCGTCAGCTTGCCCCGGAACACCGAGGTGTCGCTGTGCGGCACCGCCAGCACCGGGGCAGGCGGGGCGAGCACGAAATCGTAGGTGGCGAACAGGGCCTCCCACTGCGCCATGCACACCGCCTGCGCATCGAGCAGGTCGAACCAGTCGGTCGCCGAAGCGCGCTTGCCGTCCGGCGCGGGCGCGCCGCGCGCCATGACGATGTTCATCATCCTGAGATAGGCGCGGTGGTGCGTCGCCGGATCGGGGAGCAGGTCGCTCGTCCGGTCGATGGCGATCCCGGCGCGCTCGAGGGTTTCGATGGCCGCTTCGGTCGGGACCATCACGCTGGTATCGACCGGCGCGCCGGGCAATTGCGTGATCGCCAGCAAGCGGCAATCCCTGAGCGGCTTGTGGCGGCGGCGCAGCGGCACCTCGGCCCCGATTTCGGTGAGCACCGCAAGATCGGCGGCATTGCGCGCCAGCGGCCCGGCGATGCTGAGCGGGCTGTCATGCGCGGCGAGGAAACCTTCGCGCCGCGCCATCGCGGGGTTGTCGTGCCCGTGCTTGGGGATCAGCCCCCAGGTGCTCTTGTGCCCCCACACCCCGCAGAAATGCGCCGGGATGCGCACCGATCCGCCGATGTCGGTTCCGTAATCGCAGGCCACCATCCCGCTCGCCACGGCGGCCGCGCTGCCGCCGGACGATCC
>DAIQNP010000180.1:0-5931 GCA_036788335.1 Erythrobacter sp. | reverse complement strand
CGGCAAGCAGACGCTGGTGACCGAAAACCGCAACCCCACCATCGCCCCGCGCTGGTCGCCCGATGGCCGCTCCATCCTGTTCTCGATGGCAGTGGCGGGCAATACCGATATCTACCGCGTGCCGGTGACCGGCGGTACTGTCGTCAGGCTTACCGACAATCCGGGGATCGATGTGGGCGGAAGCTACTCGCCCGATGGCAGCAAGATCGTGTTCGAAAGCGACCGGTCGGGCAGCCAGCAATGCTATGTCATGGACGCCGACGGCAAGAACCAGAAGCGCATCAGCTTCTTCGGCGGGCGCTGCGCCACGCCCGAATGGAGCCCACGCGGCGACCAGATCGCCTTCACCCGCATCGCCGGCGACTTCAACGTCGCGGTGATGAACACCGGCGGCGGCAACATGCGGGTGCTGACCCGCGGCTGGCAGGATGAGGCGCCGACCTGGGCGCCCAATGGCCGCATCATTCAGTTCTTCCGGACCGAACGCAACACGGGGCGCTCGGGCATCTGGCAGGTCGACCTGACCGGCCAGAACGAACGCCGCCTGCCCACCCCGGTCGATGCCTCCGATCCGGCATGGGGTCCGATCCGCCCTTAAAATCTTGGTTTCGTCAGTTGATTGTCTCGAAAGGAAAAGTGCGATGAATACGAAGATTGCCACGATTCTGCTGTTGGCTTCGGCCTCCACGCTTGCCGCCTGCGGCAAAAAGACCCCCGAAGTTCTGCCGCCGCCGCCCGCTGGCACCACCACGACGCCGACTCCCACTCCACCTGCGACGCAGACGAGTGGCCCGCAGGTCGGCTCGCAGGCCCATTTCGCCGCCGCCGTCGGATCGTCGACCACGGTCTATTTCGACACGGATCGCTACAATATCGATTCGCAGGATGCCGCGGCCTTGCAGGCGCAGGCGCAATATTTCGCGCGCTATCCGCAGGTGACCTTCACCATTCAGGGCCATGCCGATGAACGCGGTACGCGCGAATACAACCTTGCGCTGGGCGAACGGCGCGCCAACGCGGCCAAGAACTACCTCACCAGCCTGGGTGTCGATCCGGGCCGGATTTCGGTGGTGAGCTACGGCAAGGAACGCCCCGTGGCGCTGGGTTCGGACGAGGGTTCCTGGGCGCAGAACCGTCGCGCCGCCTCGGTCCTGATCAACTGATCGTCATCAATCGCCAAGCAGGCCGGGCGCAAGCTCGGCCTGCAAGGTAAAGCCCTGCGACACCGCGACCGGGCGCACGCCCGCCTGTTCGCTCACATTCGCCATCACGCACAAGCTGGCGAGCGCGAGGATCGAGAACAGGCTGGAAAGGGTCAGTTGCGGGCTCATGCGGGGACTTCCTTGGGGCGGGCTTCGGGCGGCTTATTAGCCCGCCGATCTGAACAATCTATTGCGACGCAACATTTCACATTGCAACCGGTTCCCGGTCTCGCATGGGTTCCCATTGGCCGCCACCTCGCCTAGATTGACCGCCTGATGCCATCGACCAACACCATGTCGTCCCGCGCCAGCGGTGATTTTCTGTGAGCCGCGCCCGTCGTTCGGTCGATTGGGGCTTCCCGCGCTGGCGCGGCTATGGTTCGTCGAGGGACGCGGTCAATGTCCGTATCTGTGATCGCCACGGCTGCGAGGAACCGGGCGATTGCCCTGCGCCCAAGGCCCCCAACAGCCCCGAACGCTGGTATTTCTGTCAGAAGCACGCCGCTGAATACAATGGCAAGTGGGACTACTTCGAAGGGCTGGAGAAAGCCGAGAAGGAAGACCGGGCCAAGGCCGAACGGGCCGAAACCTCGGGCTATGCCGAAAGCGCGCATTACGGCTGGGCCACTTCGGGCGACGGATCGCGCTCGGCGGACGAGATGCGCGCGCTCGAAGTGCTGGGGCTGGAGGCGGACGCTGATTTCACGGCGATAAAGAAAGCTTACCGTGCCCGCGCCAAGGAAGTGCACCCGGACGTGAAGCCCGGCGACGCCCAGGCGGCCAAGCAGTTCCAGCTGATCCAGACCAGCTACGAAGTCCTGCGCGCGGCCGAAGAACGCCGCGAATGGCAGGGGTAAGGCGCTTTCCTACCACAGTGTGAGGTGGCAGGATCGACCCGATGAAGCGCTCCTGCCGCCTCCCTCGCCTGCTGCCTGACACAGGGGCGAGGGGGCCGGGTTTTGTGTTCCTGAACAGTGTCTCATGTGTCTCATACAAGCCCCGCCACCCGCCTGTCCGGGCGGCGCGGTGTCACACGAAAGTGAGCGCCTGTTCGAAGTCGGCGATCAGGTCATCGGCATCCTCGATCCCGACGCTGATCCGCACGAGGTTGTCGGCGATCCCCAGCATCGAGCGCCGGGCATGGGGGACCGAAAGGTGGGTCATCGACGCCGGGTGGCTCGCCAGCGTCTCCGTCCCGCCGAGGCTGACCGCCAGCTTGGCGATGGTCAGGTGGTCGAGGAAGGCGAAACTCTCCGCCTCGCCGCCCTTGAGGAACAGCGAGAAGGTGCTGCCCGCGCCAAGGCAGTGGCGGGCATAGATGTCCTGCTGGCGCGGGTCGGCGATCAGGCCGAGATAGCCCAGCCCTTCGACCTTGGGGTGGCCCTTCAGGAAGTCGCACACCTTCGCCGCGTTCTCGCCCGCGCGCTGCATCCTGAGTTCGACCGTCTCGAGCGACCGCAGCAGCATCCATGCGGTGTTGGGGTCGACGATCCCGCCCATCGTGTTGCGAAGCGCACGCACCGGGTCCATCCAGCGCTGCGCCCCGGCGATGGAGCCGGCAACAAGGTCCGAATGGCCGCCGACATACTTGGTCAGCGAATAGACGACGATGTCCGCGCCGTGATCGAGCGGGCGCTGCCACAGCGGGCCGAGGAAGGTGTTGTCGATCGCGATGGGGCATTCGAGCGACGCACCATCCCGCGCATCCCTCACCGCTTCGATGTCGACCAGCGCATTGGTGGGGTTGGCGGGGCTTTCGAGGTAGATCATCGCCACCTTGCCCCCCTGCGCATCGGCCTGCGCCTGCGCCTTGGCCAACACCGCGTCGAGCTCCGTGCGGTCGGCCCCGGCGGGGAAATCGACATAGGTCACCCCGAACCGGCTCAACACCTTGGCGACGAAGCCCTCGGACGCGGCGTAGAGCGGGCCGGAATGGACGATCACGTCATTGGCGCTGGCATAGGCCATCATCAGGATGCAGATCGCAGTCATCCCGCTGGAGAAGGTCAGCGCGTCTTCCGCCCCGTCCCACACCGCCAGCCGGTCTTCGAGGATTTCCTGGTTCGGCCCGTTGAAGCGCGAATAGACCAGCCCTTCCGCGCCCCCTTCGCGCAGGCCGGTGATGCCTTCGAAGTGGCGCTTGCCGGCGGCCGCGCTTTCGAAAGCGAAGGTGCTGGTGAGGAAGATCGGGGCTTTCAGCGATCCTTCGGACAGGACCGGATCATAGCCATAGCCCATCATCAGGGTCGATGGTTTCAGCGGGCGCCCGCCGATGGTGCGGCGCGCCTGCTTGGGCTTGCGGCGGGGGGTGGGGGTGTCGGTTGCGTCGACGGCGTCGGGCATGACGGTATCCTTCCTGCGGTCTCGCTCCCAGGAAGGCGGGAGCCGGTCGCGGCGGGCAGGGCGCCCGTTCCTAACCTCCGCAGGAACGCTTCTCCGCAAGAGCCGCATCGCTGGGTCGGGGAGTATCGCGGGCCGGTGTCCGTTTCAACCCGAGCGCCGGCCACTGACCGACAGCAAAGGGCAGTCTGGCACTCACTCTTATTTGGTACGATCGATAGATCGCTTCAGGGGTTGAACCAATGGCGTCACACCAGCGCAGCGATGCCCCACACCACCCCGACAATGAGGAACACCCCGGCCACGTCGAGCAGCGCGCCGGCGGTCACCATCCGTTCGATCCGGATGCGCCCGGTTGCCCAGGCGATGGCGTTGGGACCGGTTCCGGCCGGCAACATGAAGCCCCAACTCGATGCCAGCGCTGTCGGCAAGGCGAGCAGCAAGGGGTCGACGCCCAGCGCCACGACCAGCGCCGCCACCACCGGAACGATGCCGGTGGCGGTGGCGACGTTGCTGGCGAACTCGGTCACCACGATCACCAGCGCCACCACCGCCAGCGCGACCAGGATCAAGGGCCAGTTTTCCAGCGGCAGCATCGCCTGGCCCAGCCAGTCAGCCAGTCCCGATGCCTGGATGCCCTCCGCAAGCGCCAGCCCCCCGCCGAACATGAAGATCACGCTCCACGGCGCGCGCTCGGCCTCGCGCCACACCAGCAGCGGGCGGCCGGTCCCGTCGGGCAGCAGGAACAGCGCCAGTGCGGCGATCACCGCAATGGTGCCGTCGGTCCAGGATCCCGGCGGCAGCAGCGGGGCGACCAGCGGACGGGTGATCCACAGGGCGAAGGTCAGCGCGACTAGCGGTACGAGGCGCTGTTCGGGCGCGGTCCAGCGCGCATGACTGTCAATCGAAGCGCGTGCGGCGGCGATGTCGAAGGGATGGGTCGCAACCTGCTGCACGCGGGCAATGATCCAGGCCGCCAGCGGGATGCCGAGGATCACCACCGGAAGCCCGAACAGCGACCATTGGACAAAGCTGATCTGCACGCCCGAAATGCTGTCCAGGAGCCCCACGGCAATGGCGTTTGTGGGCGATCCGACGATCGTCCCCAGCCCGCCGATGTTCGCGGCAAAGGCGATCCCCATCGGCAGCGCGCCATAAATCCCGGCCTGCATCAACGGGGCCTGATCGTCATCGCCGCTGCCACCGCCGCCTTGCAGCACCGCCAGCGCCATCGGCATCATGATCAGCGCGGTCGAGGTGTTGGAGATCAGCATCGACAGCAGCGCGGCGGCGACCATGAAGGCCAGCAGCAGCGTGCCGGGTCCGCCTCTGGTGCCCACCATCCGCAGGATCGCCACACTCAACCGGCGGTGCAGCCCGGTGCGCTCGATCGCGAGCGCGATGAAGGCGCCGCCCAGCAGCAGAAACAGGATCGGCGAGTAATACGCGCCCGCCGTGTCTTCGGCTGTCGATACCCCGGTCAGCGGCAATATCACGAACGGCAGCAGTGCCGTCACGGCGAGCGGCACCGCCTCGGTCATCCACCAGGCAGCCATCCACACCACCAGCCCGGCGACCAGCCATGCCGCCGGGTCCATCGCGGTCGGCGGGGTCAGCACTGCGGTAAGCGCAAAGGCCAGAGGACCAAGGAGAAGCCCGATCTGGCGTGCGGTCATGGCTGGCGATCCCCCCTAGGACAGGCTGTCAGGAGTATCAGCGGGCGCGGCAAGAGCAAGCCCTTACGCCAATCTTGTCGCCGCCGGGCTCGCGCGGCGGGGCGGCGGGGTCTGCGAGCGGCAGGTTTGAAAACGGGGGCCGACCGATCGGTCCGCCCCCTGATCGTCCGGCCCTTGGGCCTGTTACTTGGGCGAGAGCACCATCAGCATCTGACGGCCTTCAAGCCGCGGGAAGGCTTCGACCTTGGCGACTTCAGCCACGTCTTCCTGAACCTTCCTGAGCAGGTCCATGCCAAGGTGCTGGTGCGCCATTTCGCGTCCGCGAAAGCGCAGGGTGATTTTCACCTTGTCGCCGTTCTCGATGAACTTGGTGACATTGCGCATCTTCACGTCATAATCATGCGTGTCGATGTTGGGGCGCATCTTCACTTCCTTGATGTCCTGCGTCTTCTGCGACTTGCGCGCCAAGTTGGCCTTTTTCTGGGCCTCGTAACGATACTTGCCGACATCGAGGTATTTGCACACCGGCGGGTCCGCGTTGGGGGACACTTCGACCAGGTTCAGGCCCTTTTCGTTGGCCTGTTCGATCGCTTCGCGGGTGAACATCACCCCCAGGTTTTCGCCTTCATCGTCGATGACGCGGACCTTGGGGACGTTTATCATGTTATCAAACCGAGGGCCGCTTTTTACGGGCGGGGCCATCGAGCGCCGGG